>CAIRNC010000119.1 GCA_903879875.1 uncultured Bacteroidota bacterium | reverse complement strand
CTTATCATTTAAAAGAAATATTTAAAACAGAAGAAATTATAGAAACTTCAACTACTCGAAAAATTCGAGTAGTTCAAAATGAAGGAAAAAGAGAAGTTTCAAGGGAGATAGATTTCTATAATTTAGATGCTATAATTGCTGTTGGGTATCGTGTAAATTCCAAACAAGCTACACAATTTAGAATTTGGGCAACCAAAACGCTAAAGGAATTTATCATCAAAGGATTTGTTTTAAATGATGAAATGCTAAAAAATGGAAACTCTTTTGGAAAAGACTATTTTGAAGAATTACTTGAAAGAATTCGAGAAATCCGCTCTTCTGAAAGAAGATTTTACCAAAAAATAACTGATCTTTTTGCTCTTTCAGCCGACTATGAAAAAAATGCAGTACAGACTATAACATTTTTCGCATCCATTCAAAATAAATTACATTGGGCAATAACTGGTAAAACAGCAGCAGAAATTATATATTCTGAAGCTGATGCAACTAAAATATTTATGGGATTAACCACTTGGAAAGATGCACCCAATGGAAAGATTCAGAAATCAGATGTTACAATTGCTAAAAACTATTTGAACCAAGAACATATTTCTGAATTAAATAGAATTGTATCTGCCTATTTAGATTTAGCTGAAAATAATGCTAAAAGGCAATTAATAATGAAAATGGATGATTGGACAGAATTTATGGATAATTTTCTAAAACTTTCCAATTATCCCATTATTTTTGATAAAGGGAAAGTCACACATTTGGAAGCTAAACTAAAAGCAGAAATGGAATTTGATAAATTTAGAATTATACAAGACCTAAAATACAAGAGTGATTTTGATAAAGAAATGAATAAATTAAAATAATGAACCCATACGTAAAACAAAACATACAAAACAACATAGCCACTATCGAGTTTTTTCATCCTGAGCAAAACTCTTTGCCAGGTCATATTTTGGCGCAATTAGCCAATACGATTACTGAAGTTGGAAATAATTCACAAGTTAAAGTCATCATCCTAAAAAGTGGTGGCGACCGTACTTTTTGTGCAGGAGCTAGTTTTAAAGAATTAATAGCTATCAACGATGCCGAAACTGGGAAAGTATTTTTCTCTGGTTTTGCTAACGTCATTAATGCCATGAGAAAATGTCCGAAATTTATCATCGGAAGAATTCAAGGAAAAACTGTGGGTGGCGGAGTAGGAATTGCAGGGTCAACCGATTATTGTATGGCGACAAAATTCGCAGCAATTAAACTATCAGAATTAAACGTTGGAATCGGACCATTCGTAGTGTCACCAGCCATCGAAAGAAAAATGGGCGTTTCTGCCATGTCACAAATCGCAATCGACGCTAACACATTTTACGAAGCAACTTGGGCAAAAGAAAAAGGATTGTTTGCGCAAGTATTCGAAAATATCGAAGAATTGGACGAAGCCGTTCAAAAATTCGCCGAACATTTGTGTACTTATAATCCAGAAGCCATGCTCGAAATGAAAAAAGTTTTTTGGAGAGGCACCGAAGATTGGGATAATTTATTAGCCGAAAGAGCCGCAATAAGTGGAAGATTGGTCTTATCTGATTTTACTAAAGAAACGTTGAAGAAGTTTAAATAGAGAGAGAATAGAAATAAGAATAAAGAAAATAGAAATGTTCAAAATCGAGAACTTATATCTTAAAAACGCTCTTTTCACCATCGGATTTTATCTTCTGTTGTTGATAGTAAGTTACTTTTTAGATATTTATTCTCCTTCTGGACCTTGTACACCAGGTTTAGGAGCTACAATTTTATTGGCTTTACCATTTATTTCTGGAGTGATGTTGATGATAAATATTTTTAGATATTTTCTTTATAAAAAAGAATTGTTATCATCAATAATTATTCATTTTTTAATTTTTGTTTCATTATTGATTTTCATTAAAACATTATAAAATATTAAAGGGAATGATGATAAGTCTATTTTCTATATTCTTTCATCTATATTCTAAAAAGAAAAAATGACATACGAATTCAAAGGGTTCATCCCAGTAATACATGAAAGTAGTTTCATCCATCCGCAAGCTGCGGTTACGGGTAATGTGATTATTGGAAAAAATGTTTACGTTGGTCCAGGAGCAGCGATTCGAGGTGATTGGGGCGAAATCATTATCGAAGACGGTTGTAATGTTCAAGAAAATTGCACGATTCACATGTTTCCAGGAAAGACCATGGTTCTAAAAGCAGGAGCTCATATTGGTCATGGAGCCATTATTCATGGAGCCAATATTGGCGCCAACTGTTTGGTAGGAATGAATGCAGTGATTATGGATGATGTGAATGTTGGCGATGAATGTATCATTGGAGCCTTAAGTTTCGTTAAAGCTGGAATGCAAATCCCAAATCGTAAAATGGTAGTTGGAAATCCAGCCATAATTATAAAAGACGTTTCTGACGAAATGATTGATTGGAAAACTAAAGGAACAGCCTTGTATCAGCAATTGCCTGCAGCATGTTACGAAACTTTAAAAGCAGTTGACCCATTGCGTGAAATTCCCGCCAATCGACCAACGCAAGATGCGTTTTATAAGACATTAGAAGAATTTAAAAAATCGTAGAGACAACGCACTGCGTTGTCTGTACAACAAAATATAAAAATGGCAATAACAGAATTCAAAATGCCCAAAATGGGTGAAAGTATATCCGAAGCAACAATAATCAGTTGGTTGAAAAACGTAGGTGATTTTGTGGAAGCTGAAGAAACCATTCTAGAAGTCGCTACCGATAAAGTCGATAGTGACGTGCCTGCACCAGTTTCGGGTATCATTACTGAAATTCGTTTTCAGAAAGATGACGTGGTTGAAGTAGGTACTGTTTTGGCTTTAATCGATTCTGATGGGATACAAGTAGCAAGTAGCAAGAAGCAAGATGTTTTTGTTGAGAAAAATGATATGCAATCAACATCACAAAATCTACAACTGACGACTGACAACAGAAAACTGACAACAAACCCTAATGCTTTCATTTCGCCATTAATCATCAGCATTGCTCAAAAAGAAAATCTTTCGATTGAAGAATTACAAACTATTCCGGGTTCAGGAGCAGAAGGACGATTACAAAAAAGTGACGTTTTTAATTATCTAAAAAATAGAAAATACCCGATTCAAAGTAAACCTATAACTGACAACCGACAATCGACAACTTCTTCTTATCCTAAACCTAAAATCAATTTTGTAGAAGGAAAAGACCGAATTGTAGAAATGGATAGAATGCGCAAAATTATTGCGGATCACATGGTATATTCTAAGCAAACTTCGCCTCACGTGACTTCATATATTGAAGTGGATGTAACGAATTTGGTGAATTGGAGAAACGAAAACAAAGATAAGTTTCAAGAGAAATATAGTGAAAAACTAACGTTTACACCAGTATTTGTTCAGGCTGTAGCCAAAGCGATTATTGATTTTCCAATGATTAATGTTTCTGTGGATGAAAAAAATATTATCGTTCATAGTGATATCAATATCGGAATGGCAACAGCTTTACCCTCTGGAAATTTGATTGTTCCTGTAGTGAAAAATGCCAATGATAAAGATTTGGTAGCTTTAGCAAAAGACGTCAATCATTTGGCGGATAGTTCTCGAAACAATAAATTAAAACCGGAAGAAATTCAAGGAAGTACCTTCACGATTTCTAATGTAGGAACTTTTGGAAGTATGATGGGAACACCAATTATAAACCAACCTGAAGTAGCCATTTTAGCCTTCGGAATTATAAAAAAACGTCCTGAAGTTATCACGACTTCAAAAGGAGATGAAATTGCTATTAGAAGCATGATGTATCTTTCTTTATCATTTGACCATAGAGTAGTGGACGGATTTTTAGGAGGTTCATTCTTACGACAAGTAGGGGATTATTTAGAACAATTTGATGTAAATTTAGAATTCTAATGAAGATTTTAAATTGGAATGTTGAACGATATAAAAAGAATAAAAGTGAAATTGATAAAATCATTTATTCTTATAATGCGGATATAGTTGTTTTGACAGAAACAAGTTCAAAATTAGATTTAGGAAATGAATACCAACCTATAAAAACTGAAAATCTGTCTAATGGATTTGATGGAGTTCAGTATGATGAATGCGAAAACAGAGTTTCCATTTGGACGAGATATAAAATTTTAAATAAGAGCAAAACCTATGATGAATTTACAAGCGTTAATACAAATTTAGAAACCGAGTTTGGAAATCTAAATGTTTACGCAACAATCATTGGAGTTTTTGGTGGAAAAGGAGAACGATTTAATAATGATTTAAACGAACAAATACTAGATTTTCATAATTTCAATTCAGAAGAAATGAATTGTATAATTGGAGATTTGAATACGACTTTTTCAGGATTTACATATCCAAGTCATCTAGCAAGAAAAGTATTAAATGAACAGTTTTCAACTTTAAATATGGAAAATGTCACAAAAGATATAGATAACAATGTAGATCATATAATAATAAGTAATTCTTTTATAAAAGATAAAAAAATAGGAATAGATTTATTCAATACAGATAAAAAATTAAGCGATCATATCGGAATATGTATTTCGATTTCAAAATAAACACAATACTATAAATCATGACAGAGCGTATGACATCAGAAATAAAAGTAACTAAAGTTTCTCAATCTAAAGTTGGTGAAGTTGATTTGAATAACCTCACAATGGGAACTAATTTTACTGATCACATGTTTATTTGTGATTATGAAAACGGTGAATGGCACAACCCGAGAATTGAGCCTTTAGTCTTAATTCCGACACATCCTGCAGCAATGGCTTTGCATTATGGACAAGCCATTTTTGAAGGAATGAAAGCTACTTTAGGGAAAGACGGAACACCGTTGTTATTCCGCCCCGATGAAAATGCAAAACGATTAAATCATAGTGCAGATCGTATGGGAATGCCTTTGTTTCCGATAGACTTATTTGTAGAAGCCTTGAAACAATTCACCGCTTTGGAGCAGAATTGGATACCAACTTCCACTGGAAGCGCGTTGTATTTGCGTCCGTTTATGTATGCCGACGAGGCTTTTATCGGAATGCGTGCAGCGACGAGTTTCAAATTCATCGTAATGGCATCACCAGCGGGACCATTCTTTAGTAGAAAAATTAAATTATACGCAGAGAAAAAATATGTTCGTGCCGTAAATGGTGGAACAGGAGAAGCCAAAGCAGCCGGAAATTACGCAGCAGCAATTCGTCCAACGGAATATGCCAAAGCGAAAGGTTTTGACCAAGTTTTATGGTTAGATGCTAAAGATTTTGAATACATTCAAGAAGTAGGAACGATGAATATTTTCTTTAAAATCGATGGAAAATTCATTACACCAAGTTTAACGGGTTCGATTTTATCAGGAATTACTCGAATGAGTGTCATTGATTTGTTGAGAAGTAAAGGTTTTGAAGTAACCGAAAGACCAATTACGATTACTGAAATTATTGAAGCGTCTCAAAAAGGAACTTTAGAAGAAGCATTTGGAACTGGAACAGCCGTTGGAATCGCTATGATTGAAGAAATTGGAAATAATAATTTGTCAATTAAATTCCCAGAGGCGAATCCAGTTTCGGTAATGGTAAATGATACTTTGAATGCGATAAAAGTTCAAGATATAGCAGATGAATTTGGTTGGATTGTAGAAGCAAAATAATATTTAACCGCAAGGTTCGCAAAGAAGGCGCAACGAGCGCAAAGTTTTTTACTTTTCAGATAAGCATTAAATAAATGAATTTAGACAAATCGATTCTTAAAAAAGCATTTTCAACAATGGCAACTGCCAAAGCCATGGCAACGTTGTATGAAGATAATTTCAAAATAGTTTCTAAATACGTGCATGCCACTTCTCGTGGGCATGAAGCGATTCAAATTGCGATGGCGATGCAATTATTGCCACAAGATTATGCTTTTCCATATTATCGTGATGATGCAATGTTGTTGGGAATCGGAATGCAACCTTATGATTTGATGTTGCAATTGATGGCAAAAAAAGATGATCCATTTTCAGGTGGACGAACGTATTATTGTCATCCGAGTTTGAAAGATGCAGACAAACCTAAAATTCCACATCAATCGTCAGCGACAGGAATGCAAGCCATTCCAGCAACTGGAGCAGCTATGGGATTTTGGTATAAAGAAAATACAGGAATTCAAGATACTAATCAAGAGAATCCACTAGTTGTATGTTCGCTTGGCGATGCTTCCGTAACCGAAGGCGAAATCGCCGAAGCATTGCAAATGGCAGCGTTGAAACAACTTCCGATTTTATATTTAGTGCAAGATAACGGTTGGGATATTTCGGCAAATGCTGCTGAAACTCGCGCTCAAAATGCTTTTGAATATGCGAAAGGTTTCCATGGAATTGAGGCGATATCTATTGATGGCGCTAATTTTACCGAAAGCTATTTAGCGGTTCAAAAAGTGGTAAAAACGATTCGTGAAGAACGTCGTCCATTTTTAGTTCATGCCAAAGTGCCGTTGTTGAATCACCATACATCAGGTGTTCGAATGGAATGGTACCGTGACGATTTGGAAGAAGCACAATCGCGTGATCCTTATCCTGTTTTGATAAAACAATTATTAGAAGCAGGTTTTACAAATGAAGAAATTCAAAAAATAGAAGATGCAGCTGTTGCCAAAGTGCAAGCTGATTTTGATAAAGCACAACTAGCAGAAGATCCAAAACCCGAAGATTTATTCACACACGATTTTGCTCCAACTCCGATTACAGAAGAAGTGGGCGAACGAAATCCTGAGCGTGAAGATAAAGTGGTGATGGTGGATTGTGCGCTGTTTGCAGTGGAAGAATTAATGAAAAAACACCCAGAATGTTTGTTGTACGGACAAGACGTTGGCGGACGCTTGGGCGGTGTTTTTAGAGAAGCTGCCACATTAGCACAAAAATTTGGCGACGAACGTGTGTTCAATACACCCATTCAAGAAGCTTTTATTGTAGGCTCAACGGTTGGAATGTCGGCGGTGGGCTTGAAACCCATTGTTGAGGTGCAGTTTGCCGATTACATTTGGCCAGGATTGAACCAATTGTTTACCGAAGTGAGCCGCTCCTGTTATTTATCCAACGGAAAATGGCCGGTGAGTATGATTTTACGTGTGCCGATTGGTGCTTATGGAAGCGGTGGCCCTTATCATTCCTCTTCTGTAGAAAGTGTTTTGACTAATATTCGAGGAATCAAAATTGCTTATCCTAGCAATGGTGCTGACTTGAAAGGATTGTTGAAAGCGGCGTATTACGACCCCAATCCGGTGGTGATTTTAGAACACAAAGGGTTGTATTGGAGCAAAGTAAAAGGAACAGATGCAGCAAAAGTGAACGAACCGAGTGAAGATTATATCTTACCTTTCGGAAAAGCGAATATCGTGCAAGAAATTTGGGAACAAGAAACCGATGAAACGATTACCGTTATTACTTACGGAATGGGCGTGCATTGGGCATTGAATGCATCGGCAACGATGAAAAATCAAGTGGAAATTATCGATTTGCGAACGTTGTATCCGCTAGATGAAGAAACTATCTTTAAATCGGTTCAGAAAGCTAAAAAATGTTTGGTTGTCACCGAAGAACCAACAAACAATTCGTTTGCACGAAGTTTAGCCGGGTTGATTCAGGAGAAATGTTTTAAATATTTGGATGCACCCGTCATGGTAATTGGTTCAGAAAATATGCCAGCTATACCATTGAATAGTACGTTGGAATTTACGATGATTCCGAATGTAGATAAGGTTAGGATGAAGATGGAGGAGCTTCTAAATTATTAAAAGGCTACTACTTTTAGATTGAAAAGTAGTTGGGATTTATACAGATTCATTTTTTTGTAAATCAATATTATGTTATTTATACTTATTTTTTGAAAATTGAATTGTTAATTTTATTAGAAACAAATTCCTTTTTCCCAACCTTTTTGTTTAATTTGGTGTCTTAGAAATTAAAACCTTTCGACATGAAAAAATTCACCTTCCTCTTGTTGCTTTGTCAAGCGGTGCTTTTTGCACAAAAACCCATTTTTACCAGTGCCAAAATAAAGGCCGCCACGGTCTATTTTAACTCCGCCGAAATGACACAAACCACATCGGTAGTGCTTCCCAAAGGAACGAGCGAAATTGTGATTAAAAATGTAGCTGATTTTTTGAACGAAAACACCGTTAAAATTGGTGCTCCCGCTAATGTTACTGTGCTTTCGGTTCAGTTTACCAACGATTATGTGTCGGAATATGAAATTGATGAAAACAATCCCGCTATTAAAACCGTGAGAGACAGTATTAAATGGGTTGAAAAAGCGTTGTTGAAAAACAATAATGCCAAAGATTCTGAAGCCAAAGCGATAGAATTGTTAGACAAAAACCAACAAATTGGCAACCCAAACTCGAGTTTGACTACGGCTGAATTGATGAAATGGGTAGAATATTACAAATTGAAACGCACGGAAACCAGCAATTTGTACGATGCATTGCAAGACAAATCGACCAAACTCGAAGAAACTCTTACTCGATTGAAAAACAAACTCGAAATCAATACTCAAAAAGAAGAAAAGGCATCCAAAGGAAAATTAGTGCTCCAAGTGATGAACGAAGTGGCGGGCAATGTCGATTTTGACATTAATTATATCACTCCGAATGCTTCTTGGAGTCCTTTTTATGATTTGCGTGCCAACAGCATTTCGGAACCGATTGACATGATGTACAAAGCCCAAGTGGCTCAAACCACTGGCGTTGATTGGAAAAAAATAAAACTGATTTTGTCGAGCGGGAATCCCAATCAGAACAATCAAGCACCAATTTTGAATGCTTGGTTTTTGAGGTATCAAAATAATGATGATTCTGATAAAGATGGAGTGCCAGATTACCTAGATGCTCCAGTAGCAAATACAATTCAAGGACGAGTAGCTGGGGTTGCTATAAGTGAATATGATTCAAAGCAAAAAGTTGTAATTAGAGGGGTGGCGTCAATGAAAAAAGATAGTAAACCTTTAGTTGTGATAAACGGAGTTGTTTCAACGCAAGAAGAAATGGACAAATTATCTCCTAATTCTATAAAATCTGTTAATGTATTAAAAGATGCTGCTTCAACTTCACTTTACGGAACAAGAGGTTCCAATGGTGTGATCGTAGTAACCACCAAACAAATGGTTGACTATACTTCATTAACTGAAAACCAACTCAATGTTTCTTTCGATATTGACATTCCTTATGATATTTTATCGAATGGCAAAGCGCACAGTGTGGCTTTAAAAGCAATAAAATTGCCTGCTACCTACAAATATTATGCTGCTCCAAGAGTAGAAAAAGAAGCCTTTTTGTTGGCAGAAATCAGTGATTATGCCAAGTTCAACCTGTTGCAAGGCGAGGCAAACATCATTTTTGAAGGTTTGTATGTAGGTAAAACGTATATCAATCCCAATCAAACTTCGGACACCTTGAGTTTGAGTATGGGTCGCGATAAAAAAATCGTTCTCAAACGCGAGAAAGTAACCGACAAATCAGGCACCAAATTTTTATCGTCTAAAAAAGAGCAAACTTTTACTTTTGATATCACGGTGAGAAACAACAAAAAAGAAAGTGCACAATTGCTGTTGAAAGACCAATATCCATTAAGTCCTGATAAAGATATTGAAATTGAATTGTTGCAAAGCGACAACGCCAAAGTAAACACGGAAACCGGTATTCTGACTTGGGATTTAGACATCAAAGCCAATGAAACCAAGAAAATAAGAATCAGCTACAAAATTCGATATCCGAAAGATAAAGTGATTGATAATTTGTAGAACAACGTTTGTATTAATTTAACCTTTGCCAAAGTTTGAAATTTTGGCAAAGGTTTTTTTAATTGAATACCGCTTGAATTAATTTAGAAAGCAACTTATATTCAATTTTCTTATAAATGTTAGTCGCAAAAATATATTTGAATTTTCATGATGAACAAGCGTTAAAATGTGATTAATTTAACGTTATTTGAAGTAACATTTCTTAGTTTCGCACTACTAAATTTACAATTCAAATTATTATACAATAATCATGTATTCAAAGCATTTTTTTCTATTCCTAACAGCCTTTTTATGTTTAAGTTTTTCTACATATTCACAAGAAAAATATACGATAAGTGGCACAATTACGGACAATAAAAACAATGAGACTTTAATTGGTGTCAATATTTATGTACCCGCATTAAAAGTAGGTACTACTACAAATGAGTATGGTTTTTATTCCATAACACTCCCAAAAGGAAATTACGAAATCCAAATTAGTTATGTTGGTTTTCAAACAGTTGAAAAGACTGTTTTATTGTCAAAAAACACAAAAGACAATTTTTCGTTACAAGAAAACGGAGAAAATCTTCAAGAAATAGTCATTACCGAAAAAACCAAAACCAATACAAGAAGACCCGAAATGAGTGTCAACAAACTTTCGGTATCTACCATAAAAAAAATGCCAGTTGTATTGGGTGAAGTGGATATTCTAAAATCGATATTGCTACTTCCGGGAGTTACAAATGCTGGAGAAGGAGCATCAGGATTTAATGTTCGTGGTGGTGGCGCGGATCAAAATTTAATACTTTTGGATGAGGCAACCATTTTTAATTCTTCACATGTTTTTGGATTCTTTTCGGTATTTAATCCCGATGCCATTAAAGATTTAAAATTATACAAAGGTGGTATTCCTGCTCGTTTTGGCGGACGTGCCTCTTCTGTTTTAGACATTTACCAAAAAGACGGAAACAGTTCAAGTTTTCATATAAATGGAGGAATTGGTTTGATTTCTAGTCGCCTTTTGGCCGAAGGTCCAATTGTGAAAGACAAAGGTTCGTTTTTAATTGCTGGTCGTGGTTCGTATGCCCATTTGTTCCTAAAACTTTCAAAAGATCAAAAAGACAATGCAGCTTATTTTTATGACTTAAACACCAAGTTGAGTTATAAATTCAATCCAAATAATAACTTATATGTTTCGGGTTATTTTGGTCGAGATGTTTTTAGTATCAGCAACAGTTTCACCAATACTTATGGCAATTCTACCTTAAATTTAAGATGGAATCATTTGTATTCTGACAAATTATTTTCCAACTTATCCTTGATTTACAGCGATTATTACTACGGATTGGCAATTAATATTGTTGGATTCCAATGGGATTCAGG
>CAIRNC010000118.1 GCA_903879875.1 uncultured Bacteroidota bacterium | reverse complement strand
GCTAAGCATTGGTTTTGTTTATTGGTTCCTAAAACAAATTTACTTAACCTTTGCTTTGCTTTTTTATCACTTTTAACTAGCAACTTGAATTAATTATAAAAAAGCAGCCAATAGGCTGCTTTTTGTTTTTTACATTGTTTTAATAAATTGAAAATAAATATTTTATGTTCTATTTTACAAATCTATTTAGTATCCAATTCAATAATTTTATAAACTAACAAAATCCCAATAATTAGAACCTCAAGTCACTATTTCTAATAAAAATATTCCTTATTCATAAATTCAAAATAAACTATCTTTGCCCATTATACTCAAAATATGTTATCAAAAGAAATACAATCCGCTGTTGAACGCGGACTCCTGTTGCCACTCATGGAAGAGTTTTACACCATTCAAGGCGAAGGATACCACACCGGAACGGCTGCTTATTTTATCAGAATTGGTGGTTGCGATGTAGGATGTCATTGGTGCGACGTGAAAGAAAGTTGGAATGCCGAATTGCATCCGCCAACACACATTGATCAGATTGTTGACAACGCAAGTAAACATTCTGAAACGGTTGTGGTTACTGGTGGAGAGCCTTTAACGTGGGACATGACATTGCTTACCGAAAAACTAAAAGCAAACCATCGTAAAGTGCATATTGAAACCTCAGGCGCCTATCCGCTCACTGGACTTTGGGATTGGATTTGTCTTTCGCCAAAGAAAAACAAATTACCTACTCAAACGGTTTATGACAATGCCAATGAGCTTAAAGTGATTATTCACAACAAGCATGATTTTATTTTTGCCGAAGAACAAGCCGAAAAAGTCAATAAAAACGCCATTTTATTCTTACAACCCGAATGGAGCAAAAAGGAAGAAATGACACCACTAATTGTTGATTATGTTATGAACAATCCCAAATGGCGCGTGTCTTTACAAACGCATAAATACCTAAATATCCCATAATTTATGAAAAAAATTGCACTTGCTATTTTTGCCTTATTCGCTTTGCAACTGACTTTTTCGCAAGAATTAGAATTGTTGATGGATACGGAATTAGTATCAAGCCCAGACGCTTTTAACCCTAAATTTGAAGGCGGAAGTATTTTGAAATTTTATGATTTTGTTAATCGTGAATTTAATTTTTCCAAGGTTACAAAATCAGGAAAAATGGTTGCTTCCTTTACCGTCGATGCTGAAGGAAATATAAAAGACATAAAAGTATTGGAGTTTCCCGAAGTTAGTGCTGCAGCCGAAATTATTCGTGTTTTAAATAAATCGCCCAAATAGGAACCAGCTTTAAGAAACGGAAAACCGTTCAGCACTACCGTTAAACTTCCTTTGGTTTTTAAAGAAAAGGTTAAAAGGGAAGAGAAGCCAATAATTATAAATGATTCTGACCTAGAACCGGATAAAAATGCAGTTGTAAAAGATTCAATTCTTGAAAATAGAAATAAAGATTTAAGTTCAACTTCTTCTGAAACAAAAAAAAATTTTTCGGGAGGTATTGGTAAATTTTACACTTATGTAATGAAACATTTTAGAGTTCCAGAAGATGAAGATATTTCAGGAAAAATTATTGTTAGTTTTGTAGTTGAAATTGATGGTAGTTTATCAGACATCCATATCATTAAGGATTTAGGTTATGGAACTGGAAAGCAAATTGTCGATATTTTAAAAAAAAGTCCCAAATGGAAACCTGGGATACAAAATGGAAAACCTGTTCGAGTAATGTATAATTTACCAATTGTTATAGCAAGGGAAAAATAAAAATGAGAATTAATTTTTTAAAAATTATCAAATTATGAAGCACATCTTTTTTTTTATTATCACTCTTTTTTGTATTTCAAATGGAATGGCTCAAGACATTACAAATGATTCAGAAAAGATATATTATGCAGTAGAGACAAAGCCTGATTTCAAAGGTGGGATAAAAGAATTTTACACTTATGTAAGTAAAAATTTCAGAGTGCCTAATGTAAATAAACTTTCGGGGAAAGTAATTGTAAGTTTTGTCGTTGAAAAAGACGGAAGTTTAACAGATATAAAGGTTATTAGGGATATAGGATATGGTACTGGCGAAGAAGCTATTAGAGTTTTAAAAAATTCTCCAACATGGATTCCTGGTTATCAAAGTGGGAAACCGGTACGAGTAATGTATACTTTACCAATTGTTATAAGTACAAATTAAATGAAATCGCAATTCTATCTCGATCCAGAAATCACATTTTTAAATCACGGTTCTTTTGGGGCTTGTCCAAAACCAATATTTGAGAATTATCAATATTGGCAGTTGGAATTAGAGAAAGAACCCGTTCAGTTTATTCAAAAAAAAGTTGCTGGATATTTAAAAACATCCAAATTGGCTTTGGCAAAATTCATTCATTGCAATGCCGATGATTTTTTCTTTGTCCCCAACCCTACTGTGGCGATAAATACCATTATGCGCAGTTTGACATTGCAACCTGGGGATGAAATTTTAACCACCAATCACGAATATGGTGCTATGGACAGAACGTGGCATTTTTATTGTAAAAAGTATGGTGCTAAATTAGTAAATCAAGACATTCCACTGCCAATTATTTCCAAAGAACAAATTTTAGAAGCGTTTTGGAAAGGCTATACTTCAAGAACCAAAGTCGTTTTCCTCAATCAAATTTCAAGCGCCACGGCTTTGATTTTTCCTGTAAAAGAAATTTGTGAAAGAGCAAAAGAACTGGGTTTAATTACAATTATTGACGGAGCACATGTGCCTGGACATATTGATTTAGACATTGAAGCACTCAATCCCGATTTTTACACTGGAACCATGCACAAATGGATGCTTGCGCCAAAAGGTTGTTCTTTTTTGTATGTTAAAAAAGAGTTTCAAGCGATGTTAGAACCCTTAATTGTCAGTTGGGGTTATGAAAGCGAATCGCCAAGCGATAGTCAGTTTTTGGATTATCATGAATACCAAGGCACACGAGATATTGCTGCTTTTTTAACTGCACCTACTGCAATTCAGTTTTTAGAAGACAATAATTGGAAGCAAAAATCAGAAGATTGTAAAAAAATGATAATAGACAATTATGAAAGTTTTTGTGATTTGATGCAATCCAAACCTATTTGTCCTATAAGCACTACTTTTTTAGGGCAAATGTGTAGCATTCCCATACAAACGGAAAAACCATTAGAACTTAAAGAACTCTTATTTCAAAAATATAAAATTGAAATTCCAGTTACCAAAAGATTGGATTCTTACTTTCTTAGAATTTCTTTAAATGCTTATAATTCGCAAGAGGATTTGGATAGATTAAGATTTGTATTACAAGAAATTAAAAACAACTCAACAATTTTTAAAAAAGTAAACAATTAAAAGCAATTTTGTTGTATT
>CAIRNC010000117.1 GCA_903879875.1 uncultured Bacteroidota bacterium | reverse complement strand
TGATAATGACTGATTAGTATTTTTAAATTCACAAAATGTTATTACCAATATTACATTACGAATTAATTTTGTAACAGCTTTGTAACATTTTCTTCATTTAGTTTTAATAAAGATATCTTTCCTTTGTATCGTTTTTAAAATGAGACAAAACGTGAAACGATTCCTCGAGAAATTAGTAGAAGGTGCATTATTAATAAGTGGCAGTGTCACCAGCATTACCATACTTTTGATTGTGATTTTCCTGTTCAAAGAAGCTGCAGGTTTGTTTAATAGCCCTGTGATTGAAGAAGGCTATGTGTTGGCACTCAACAAATCGAACCCTGTGAAAGATTTGAATTCGTACCAGATAAAACAGATTTTTGATGGCGAAATAACCAATTGGGACGAAGTAGGTGGAAAAGAAGAACCAATTGAAGTCGTGCGATTAAGTGATTTAACGAATTATTATACAGAGGAAGAACTTGGTGCTGAATTTGAAAATATCCCTGCAAAAGCAAGTGAACTAACCAGCAAACACCCCGGAATTATTTTATTTTTACCAACTCAATACGTTTCAAAAAATTTTAACGGTACTTTATTGAACCACGAAAGGTTGCGTCCCGGCGATTTTTTTGGTGGAAAAGAATGGTATCCTACTGCCACACCGTCAGCACAATATGGTTTATTGCCACTTCTGCTTGGAACACTTTGGGTGAGTTTGGGCGCAATACTACTTTCCTTGCCATTTGGGATAGCTGTAGCGGTATATTTAGCAGAAATATCGACAATGCGTGTTCGCAATCTTTTAAAACCCTTAATTGAACTACTTGCGGGAATTCCTTCAGTTGTTTATGGATTTTTTGGTTTGGTGGTAATTGTTCCATTTTTACAGGAATCATTTAATTTACCTGTAGGTGAAACTGCACTTGCCGGAAGTATAGTTCTTGCTATTATGGCATTACCAACAATAATTACAGTAGCCGAGGATGCATTAAGAAATGTGCCAAGAGCAACAAAAGAAGCCAGTTTAGCATTGGGAGCAACTCAATGGCAAACCATTTACAGGGTAATGATTCCTTATGCAAAATCGGGTATCACTTCAGCAGCTGTTTTAGGAATCGGACGTGCAATTGGCGAAACCATGGCAGTATTAATGGTTACAGGTAATGCAGCGGTTATACCACATTCATTACTAGAACCTGTACGAACAATTCCTGCTACAATTGCTGCCGAATTGGGTGAAGCTTCAGCTGGAAGTGGTCATTATCAGGCACTTTTTGCTTTGGGTTGTATTCTATTTCTAATTACAATGATAATTAGTATTAGTATTGAATTTATTGGAAAGAAACAGAATCACTAAAGTGCCCCCTAAAGAGCCCCTAACCCCTAAAGGGGAAAAAGAGGTCCCTAACCCCTAAAGGGGAATACGAAATATTACAACTGATTTGCAAAACACAATGAAAAAAGAAAAAAATAAAGATACTGATACTAACTTCAATTCACCGCATATTATCCCGCCATTAGCAGGAGGGGCAAGGAGTTCTTCTTCCTCTAAACGTTGGTCACAGGCTATTGCTTTCACCATTTTTAAACTGATGAGTTATTCTGTTGTCGCCATATTAATTCTGATTTTGGGATTTATTATTACCAAAGGAATTGGAGCGATTAGTTGGGACTTTCTGACCAAAGCACCGGAAGAAGGAATGACAAAAGGTGGTATTTATCCTGCTATTATTGGAACACTATATTTGGTGTTAGGTAGTAGTTTGTTCAGTTTCCCTATTGGTATAAT
>CAIRNC010000116.1 GCA_903879875.1 uncultured Bacteroidota bacterium | reverse complement strand
GTAATGACTTTTTTAAGTCCACTTTTAATGGTTGGTTTGGCCACTTTTGTAGGTTATCTAGCCACAATGAAAGCCGACGTAAAGACAATTGCAATTCATGATGAATCAGGATTATTTTCACATGAATTCAAAAATTCTGATGAATTCAAATTTGTTGATTTTTCTCCAGTTGATTTGAAGATTCTTAAAGATAGCATTGTTAAAGAAAGTTATGAAGGTTTAATTTATATTCCAAAGCAAAATTCGGTTGCTTCGTTGGAAAATAAAGTAGAATATATTTCTAATGACAGTCCAAGTCTCGATTTTATTGAAGATGTGGAATATGTAATTGCTAATAAAATTACCAAAGAAAACTATATTAAATCAGGTCTAGACACTGTTGCTATTAGAAAAGCAGTAGCTAAAGTAACCATCAATCTAAAAAAATCGTCAGGAGAGGAAACGGTTAAAGGTCTAAACGCTATCAAAGTTGGTATTGGTGCTGGTTTTGGCTATTTAATAATGATGTTCATTATTATTTATGGTAACATGGTGATGCGTAGTGTGATTGAAGAAAAAACCAATCGAATTATCGAAATTATCATTTCATCAGTAAAACCATTTACGTTAATGATGGGTAAAATCATAGGAACTTCAATGGCGGGCTTACTTCAATTTACAATTTGGATACTCATTGGCGGACTATTATTTGTAGGCGGGTCATTATTTTTCGGAATTCATTTTGGAGCATCAGCAGGAATTCAGCCTCAAGTTATGGCTGCAGCCAATACTGAAATACACACTACTGCTCAACTATATATCAATGAATTACTGAATTTACCAATTGCAACAATAATTCTATCGTTTGTTGTTTATTTTATAGGAGGCTATTTTTTATACAGTTCTTTTTATGCGGCAATCGGAGCCGCTGTGGATTCAGAAACCGATTCCCAACAATTTTTATTACCTATTATTTTGCCATTAATGTTGGGCGTTTATGTAGGTTTCTTTAGTGTACTAAATGATCCACACGGAACGGTTGCTACAGTATTTTCAATGATTCCACTTACTTCACCAATTGTGATGATGATGCGTATTCCTTTCGGGGTGCCGTGGTGGCAAATTTTAATTTCGTTGATTTTACTTTTTGGAACTTTCTTTTTTGTAGTTTGGTTTGCTTCTAAAATTTATAGAGTTGGAATCTTAATGTATGGCAAAAAGCCTACTTGGAAAGAATTGTATAAGTGGTTGAAATATTAATCTTTTTCAATTTACTTATTTTATAAAAAATTGTATAATTTAAGTTCTTAAAAACTATACTTTTAAAAAAGTATAGTTTTTATCTTATTAGGGTTTATGGAGTTGATTGATTAATATTCAAGAATTACCAACTAATTATAATTAAATTAGATTGGGTGTTTAATAAATTTAATTGTAAATATTGAATATAAGGAAAAAGTAAAAATAAAGTTTAAGCTATTTTTTTATTTTTGTTTAATGAATAAAGTGCAAAAATAAAACCAAATGTAACTAACAACAATAGTAGAGAATTTATACTAGCTGCAGGATCTGTTCCTTCTAAATTATCAGTTGGAGTACCATCAGTATCACCAGGCTGAGCAAAAGTAACAAAGCTTGAAAGTAAAAAGAAAAGATTAACAAAAAAATTATTGATTTTTATTCTCATTTGTATCTGTATTTTAAAATACGGTGCAAATGTACGAATTGAATTCTAATATAATGTAAGATTTTTCCTCATTTCAATTAGAAATCGTTTAATGGCGGTAAAAATAGTTTAATGGCGGTTTTTTAAGTGTTTTTTTTGTAATTTTAACATTAAATTATAAAGTCGACCAATACCATTTTATTTACTATTAATTTTATTTAAGTTTTAAAAATGTTTTTTTCAACATATATTTACGACAAAATAATTCATCATAATCTTATTAATTTCTAAATTAATTTTATGTATTTTTTTAATATTTTCTACTTTTTGTCATAAAATAAACTGGAATTCCGACTAACATAATCAAAACGCCCCAACCACAAGTGCTGGTTTTAGTGAATAATAATGCTATTGAAACCGCACTTGCTATTAAAATATAAACCGCAGGTAATAACGGATAGCCAAAAGCTTTATAAGGTCGTTCAGCTTCGGGCATTTTTTTACGAAGTATAAAAATACCATAAATAGTCAAGATGTAAAATATCAAAACAATGATAATTACGAAATCCAATAAATCGCCATATTTTCCGGTTAAGCATAATGCCGATGCCCAAAAACATTGCATCCATAATGCCCAAGCAGGAACACTAGCCGAATTTAAAAGGGCTGCTTTTTTAAAAAATAATCCGTCTTTTGCCATCGTATAATAGACTCTTGCGCCAGCCATTATCAGTCCGTTGTTGCATGCGAATGTTGAAATCATAATCATTATTGCAATAATATAGGTACCTATTTCTCCAAATATATACTGCGATGCAACCACAGCCACCCGATCTGATTTTGCAGTTGCAATTTCATCAAAAGGAATGACAGCCAAATACATTAGATTGGCTAAAATATAAATCACAGTAACAATCAATGTACCTAAAAACAAACTCAAACCTACATTTTGTTTAGGATTTTTGATTTCGCCAGCTATAAAAGTAACGCCATTCCAAGCATCACTAGAAAATAAGGAACCCACCATAGCGGCTGCAATTCCAGAAACTAAAGCCATTC
>CAIRNC010000115.1 GCA_903879875.1 uncultured Bacteroidota bacterium | reverse complement strand
GTTTTTAAATAATTGATAACCATTTTGTTCCTTATCGGTAAAAACGGTTTCTTTTCTCATCACTTTATCATATTTGGAATTGGAAGAAACCAATTGCAATTCAAATTGAGATAAGGCTTTTAAAACACGTTGTCCAGTAATATTAACATCACCAAAAGCTGCCAAAAACATTGATTTATATTGCTCATTTTGATTAAGTTTAGCCACTACATTAGCTAAAGTTTCGTCCATTTCGACAGCACTTGTAATAGGATTTAAGGGTTGAACATCCAGATGATTCACTCCTCCATCCCACATAAAACTTTTTGTCCATGCTAAATTCATTAAGGTCATCGAATTTCTTGTGCCGATTTTTCCATCAATTCCGTGACTTAATTCGTGATCTACGTGTGTAAATCCAGTAGCTTGCAAATGACAACTAGCACAAGATATGGTGCTGTCGCGCGATAAAATGGGGTCGTAAAACAATTGTCTTCCCAATTGAAATCCTTCTTCGGTTAAAGGATTTTTAGAAAAATCATAATGAGGTTTTGGCCATCCTTTAGGAATTTGTAAATGGATTGGAGTTGGTGTTAAAAATGAAAATGCCAATGAAAATAGAGCAATACTTCCTATAAATAGTACATATATAATATTTTTTTTCATTTTTAGCACTCTTTATACAATTAAGTTTTTATTTTATTTGAAACATTTTGATAGCATAATCAGCAATTTCCATCGCTTTAGCACCAGGAATCATTACGCTATTATTTTCTGATAATTTAATGTGTTTAAATAATTCTGATGCTTCAATATTAACTTCTAAATTGGAATTTTTTGGAGTTAATTCGCTTGTTCTAATAGCGTAATTGGGTTTCAAATAGCCGCCAATATGAAATTGAAAGGCATTTTTTCGAGTGCTGCAACTCGAACTTTTACCTTCTATTTTCATATTTATAAAACCACTTTGCCAAGCCCAATACATTCCATTTGAAGGATCTAAATCACCAGACATTGCTCCAGAAACACTTGCTATGCTATCTATTCCGACAGAAAACGTAATTTTCGTAATGGTTTTTTCTGATTTTTTTGAAATTGGAATCTGAAAAGAATTTGGATTTTCAATATCAATCAAATGATAACTATTGGTTTCTGAAAAAGTAGTGGCATCAGCATATTGAATCTTGATATTTGAAATGTAAAATCGGAAAACATCAATTTCAAGCGTATCTTTAGCTTCAGAAATGTATTTTTTGTTTTGCTCTAAACGTTCATTTTTGAAATTCAAATGGAATCGCAAAATTAAACTGTCTTTTTTTTCTTGGGCAAAAACCATTTGAAAAAAAAGACAGCCAATTAAAGCACAAAATACTTTTTTGTAATACATCTTAAATGCGATAAATTATTTTATCAATCCCAAGCCTTCTTTGGCTGAAGCATCTGACGGACTGTAAAGCAAGACGCGATTGAACAATTCTTTTGCTTCACTATATTTTCCTAAAAAGTAATAATTCCAACCACTCATAAGCATCGAATCGTAATCAAAAGGGTAAAGATTTAGTGAAGTTGAAAAATATTTCTCTGCTTTTGCATATTCTTTTTTGTTATAATACATCTGCCCTAATCTAAAGTTTGTAATACTATTTTTAGGATCGATTTTTAAAATAGCCAAATGAATTTTTTCTACTTCATCCCATTTTTTTTGAACAGCCAAAGGATTTACAGAAGCCAATAGTGGTTCTACAGATGCAGGCATAATTTCAGAAGCTTTTTTATAAGCAGTTACAGATTCTGTATATCTTTTTGCAGAATAAAGCAACCATCCTAAACGCAATTGAATAGGATAATTTTCAACTGAATTTAGGCCTTTCAAGGTTTCAATAGCTTCGTTATATTTCAAACTAGTTTCCAAAGTATAGCTTTTTGAAAAGGCATCTTGAATGGTTTTTTGGTCTTGAGCATTGACTAATTGCAATCCGAATAATAAAATAACGAGCACTGATTTTTTTAGAATTTCCATACGATTTTTGTTTTTAAAACACCAGTCAATTGCGCAGGATGCTGTAAGAGTGATGAAACTGCAGGGGACAGGAGGAGTGCTGCTTTTCAATGTC
>CAIRNC010000114.1 GCA_903879875.1 uncultured Bacteroidota bacterium | reverse complement strand
GCTAAAAATAAATTTTAAAAACTGCAAAGACACTGTTGCTTACCTCGCTTTTTATCAATTTGACAAAACCTACATTGCCGATACGTGCAAAAAGGTAGTGAAAGGGAAAATTATTTTTAAAGGAAAAAAGAATTTAGATAAAGGGATTTATGCATTGGTAAGTGAGAAAAAAACCATTTATTTTGATTTTTTTGTGGATGAACAATCACAAAATTTAGAAATCAATACCGACATTGAGGATGTTATCAAGAACCTAAATTATCCAAATTCTGTTCAAAACCAAAATTTTGTAGGTTACACCCAATTTATTGCCTCTCGAAACGTGTTGTTTGAAGATTTTAGAAAACAGACTAAAGGAATGAACAAAGCCGATTCCACTGCTTTGATGAAAACTAAAATTAAGTTTTTAAATGAAACTGTAGCTGATTTTGAACAAAAGTTTGTCGAACAAAATAAAGGGAGTTTTGTAGGCGATGCTATAAATTTGAAAACAGAAAAACTAGCAACTGACATTCCAAAAGCTTCAAACGGAAGACCTGATAGTCTTTTTGTTTACAAATATTACAAAAAACATTTTTGGGATGGCGTAAATTTTCATGACGATGGTTTGATGCGTACGCCTTATTTGGCAAGTCGTGTAAAAAACTATTTTGAAAACATAGTAGTCAGACATCCCGATTCGGTTAATGTAGAAATTGACCGAATGATGGCTCGAACAACGCCTGGCACAAAAATGAATATGCTCTTACTTGCTTATTTTACTTCAACCTATGAAGTTACCAAAATAATGGGCTTTGATGCCGTTTTCATTCACATTATTGATACTTATTTTAGAACAGGAAAAGCAAAAGATATTTATGACAATCAAACCATAAAAAATATTATTAAACGTGGAGATATTTTATCGCCATTATTGTTAGGAAAAACAGCGCCAGACTTGTTCATGATTGACGCCAAGAACCATGAGAAATTTGCTAAAATGGGGTTTGATACCGCCAAAACCAGTGAAGCGGCTACAAAACTTTATTATGATAATCTCCCTGAAATTGAAAAATCGTATCTCAAACTTTCGTCTATAAAGGCGGATTATTTGGTGCTCGCTTTTTGGGATGTGGATTGTAGCCATTGTATGGTTGAAATTCCGAAGCTTTTAGAAGAATACCATAAATTACTAAGCGATAATAAAGATGTAAAAGTTTATGCCGTTTATACTCAAAACGATTACGAAAAATACAGCAAATACATAGCGGATAAAAAACTAGATTGGATTAATGTTTACGATGCTGTTCACATTAATAATCTTAAAGATAAATACGACATTGTTTCTACTCCTGTATTGTATATTTTGGATAGAGACAAAAAAATCAAAGCGAAATTGATTGGAGTTGAACAAGTGAAAGATTTTATCGGTCACATGGAAACGGAATACAAAGAGGCTAAAAAATAACGAATTCTATTAATATGTATAATTTCTAAAGTGCTATATTATTGGTAACGGTATCGATTTTTTAAAGTTTTTTCAACATCCAAACAGGGCAAGAAGTGTGACCTGTGTTTCCCATAGGTGAATTGATATAACTAAATCCTGTTTTAAGGTACAGTTTTTGGGCATCGACCATATTAGGTAATGTTTCAATGTAGCAACTTTCAAATCCAAAAGCGATGGCTTGTTGCAAACAAATTTCCATTAGTTGCTTGCCTAAACCGAGCCCTCTACCTTCAGATAAAATATACATTTTCTGCAATTCACAAATGTTTTGATATTCGTTTTCTAGCTGCATGATGCCTGCCCCACCAATGATTATATTGCCTTTTTCGACTACATAATATATAGCCTTTTTTATATTGTAAGTTTCAAACAAAAAATCAAGTTGCGGATCGGCATAGGCTGTGCCTACTTTCGGTACATTGTATTCTGACAAAACCATGCGAATTACACTAGCAATTGCAGCATTATCTTCTGGTTCAATGGGTCTGATGTTTATCATTTGTGCTTTTATGCTGTTTTTTAAAGTTTACTTTCTTTGCTTAAAGCCACTTCTAGTCCTTCGGAATCCATGAGTACTTTAGCAATTTTTCCTTGTTTATTGATAATGAAGTGGGTTGGAAACGAATTGAGGTGTAGGATACTGTTCATGTATATTTTCATATTTGGCACAACGGCATACATGAGTGGTTTACGAGCTAAAAACACATTCAATTGCTCTGGAGTATCTTCAGCTAGGCTAACAAAAACAATATCTTTTCGGTCTTTGTGGTCCAAAACCATTTTGTTTACGGCGGGAAACTCTTTGACGCAAGCGGCACAATGAATGTACCAACATTTTATCACAATAATTTTCCCTTTGAGTGATTCATTGGTGAGCACATTTCCGTTTAAATCGGTGAAATGAAACGGTGGAAATAACTGTCCTTCCATTTTATAATGTTCGTATTCTTCGACTGCAGCGGCAACCATAGTGGCTTTTATGCTAGAATCAGAAGTGGATTTAATCTTGAAAAGTTTATAATAATATAAGCCATCATTTGAAACCAAACGTATTGGAATAGTGTAACCTTGCGTCAATTGATTTAGAAATTCATCCTTAGAAATAGGTTTAGAATTCTCATCTAAAGCTACGAAATCACGGGTAAGCATGATGTTTTTGTAGTGATAATTCCACCATTGCAAGAACGTTTTTTGTACCGCCGAAGGATCAACTTCGGGTTTTCCATACTTTGTTTGACTTGTACAAGAAGAAAAAATAATAAAAGAGATGCAGATAGTAACAAACGTTTTTTTCATGTTGCAATAGAATCAAATTGATGGGTCAAAAATAGAAAAGAATAAGGAAGAAATTGAATTTATTTTTCAAAGCCATTTGCATTTGATTATTTTAACTACTTTCTTTACACGACTGTTTTTAACACCACTTTTATGAAAAAAATAATTCTTCTAGCCTTTATATCTTTACTTTTTATTCAATGCAACTCTGTTAAAAATCACAACAAACATCTGAATGATTTGCTTTCGGAGCAAAAACTCCAATCCGATGTGAATTATATTTATGCTAAACTGCAAAAGTTGCATCCTAATTTGTATTGGTATATTTCTAAAGAAAGCTTGGATTATAAATTTGATAGTTTGAAAAAAACGATTACCAAGCCGATGAATCGATTTGCGTTTTACACGAAGCTGAGCCCTGTACTTGCCTCCATTCGACAAGGTCATCTTTTTGTTTATCCATACACCAAAATGTTTACTAAAAAAGAAAGCAAGGCGCTTGTCAAAAAAGGAGTTGGTCCTTTTTCACAATTTGAATTTGAGGTTTTTGACAATAAAATGTACGTAGTAAAAAACAAATCGTACGACAAAAGCATCCAAAAAGGGTATGAAGTTGTTGCTATTAATGGCAAAAATCCAATGGAATTAACTGCGAATTATTCGAAATGGTTTACTTCAGACGGCTACAACCAGACGTTTAAAAAAGCCCGTTTGGGTAAATACCTACCTACTTTTTATACCAATGAAAACGGCGTTCAAGACAGTGTAATTTATAATTTTAAATACCATGATTCAATTAAAATAGTAACTATTAAAAGAAAAGTTACCGATACTGCTGGCACTAACAAAAAGGCAATCAAGAAAGTTTTAACAGAGTTAGAGAAAGCTAATATTAAAGCAAAAAAGAAAGCGGAAAAGAAAGAAAAAAGTATTTTTGGCTATGATGAATCAACCAAATCCAACAATAGAAATTTAAGGTTTTTAGAAAAAGACAGCACTGTTGCTGTAATGAAAATAAAAGGCTTTTCGATTGGTAATTACAACACATTTTATGAGGAAAGTTTCAGCAAGTTAAACCAACAGAAAACCAAAACATTGGTGCTTGATTTAAGAAACAATCCAGGCGGAAGATTGTCAGAAATTGCAGAATTGTATTCCTATTTGTCTGACTCCACTTTTGTTTTTTTAGAACCCTCAGAAGTGGTTTCAAAAACGAGTTTGTTTCACGCCGATTATTTTAAAGGAGGCTCACTTGGAATTAAAGCGCTTAAAATTGTCTTCTCGCCTTTGTATTATGGTTATACTTTTTTTAAGGTCCACAAAAAGGAGGATGGAAAATATTATTATAATTCCGAATCCACCCCTCAAAAAATAAAAAAAGATGCTTTTAAAGGGAAATTATACGTGCTTATTAACGGCGGAAGTTTCTCGGCTTCTTGTATTATTTCATCAAATTTAAAAGGAACGAATCGTGCTACATTTGTAGGCGAAGAAACCGGTGGCGCTTATAATGGAACCGTAGCAGGTCAAATGCCAATACTGGAATTGCCCAATTCTAAAATAAAAGTTAGAGTTGGATTAGTCGCAATTGTGCCTCATTTTAAAACCAAATTGGAAGGACACGGCGTTTTTCCAGATATAGAAATTGTGCCTACTTTAGATGATAAAATTAAAGATATTGATGTCGAAATGAATTGGGTATTAGAAGATTTAAAAAAGAATCAATCGCCGCAAAAAGAAGTGATTTCTGAAAAAACAAATTGATAGAAAATGAAAAACAATCTATTCTTATTACTCATACTTGTTGGATATAACACCCTTTCCGCACAGGAAACTTTCACTAAAAAAGATACTTTAAGAGGATGTTTACGCACTGAACGCAATTGCTTCGATGTGTTGCGTTATGATTTGAATATTACAATCAATCCTGTTACAAAATCAATTGTTGGTTATAATGACATTACGTTTAAAACGATTGAAAATACAACTAAAATACAACTCGATTTATTCGAAAACATGTCGGTGGACAGTATTGTTTTTAAAGGTGAAAAACTAAATTATAAAAGAGTATTTGATGCTGTTTTTGTTTCGTTTCCAATTCCATTACTTCCAGATTCGGAACAAAAAATTCGGTTTTATTATTCTGGAAACCCAGTAATTGCAAAGCACGCTCCATGGGATGGTGGTTTTGTTTTCAAAAAAGACAGTAATGATTTGGATTGGATTGGCGTTGCCGTTCAAGGTACAGGAGCTAGTTTGTGGTATCCATGTAAGGACACGCAAACGGATGAACCCGATTACGGCGCAACTATAAAAGTGGCCGTACCTAATGGATTAATGAATGTTTCAAACGGAAAATTGGTAGGCAATGAAGATTTAAAAAACGGTTATACTCGCTGGGATTGGGAGGTAAAAAATCCAATAAACAATTATGATATTACGGTAAATATTGGTGACTACGTTCACTTTGGTGAAACCTACAAAAGCTTGGATTTAGATTATTATGTGCTGCGTGAAAACGAAGCCAAAGCAAGAATACAATTTGAACAAGTGAAACCCATGTTGGATTG
>CAIRNC010000113.1 GCA_903879875.1 uncultured Bacteroidota bacterium | reverse complement strand
TTAAGTTTAGAATAAAATTTAGAAAATAGAGAAAAGAAAATAGAGAAAAGAAAATAGAGAAAAGACATAAAATTAGATGCTATAAGTGTTAATATTAATTATGTTTTTTGCTTGGTAAAAATCAAAAAATATCCCTTGACAACACAACAACTCATTGCCCAAATTAGAAATAAGAAATCCTTTCTTTGTATTGGTTTAGATGTCGATATATACAAAATACCAAAACATTTATTAGCACTTGAAGACCCCATTTTTGAGTTTAACAAAGCCATAATTGACGCCACTCATGATGTAGCGGTTTCTTATAAACCCAATACTGCTTTTTATGAAGCTTATGGAATAAAAGGCTGGATCTCTTTACAAAAAACTATAGATTATTTGAACGAAAAACACCCTGAAATTTTCACGATTGCCGATGCTAAACGTGGCGATATTGGTAATACTTCTACCATGTATGCCAAAGCTTTTTTTGAATATTTAAATTTTGATTCCATAACCGTTGCGCCATATATGGGCAAAGATTCTGTTGAACCTTTCCTAGCATTTGAAAAAAAACATACTATAATGTTAGCATTAACATCAAATGAAGGTGCTTTTGATTTTCAAACTTTAGCGATAAATGGAACAGAATTGTACAAACAAGTGATTGAAACTTCCAAAACATGGAAAAATGCTGAAAATTTGATGTATGTGGTTGGCGCTACAAAAGCGGAGTATTTTTCAGAAATTAGAAAAATTGTTCCCAATAATTTCTTGCTTGTCCCTGGAGTTGGTGCACAAGGCGGAAGTCTGTCAGAAGTTTGTAAATATGGAATGAATAAAAATATTGGACTTCTAATCAATTCTTCTAGAGGGATAATTTACGCTTCAAATGGGATTGATTTTGCTGAAAAAGCACGAGCTGAAGCTATAAAAATCCAACAAGAAATGGAAGCGTTGTTATTGAATTGAAATATAAAAATGTTGAAATTTAATACCAAAAGTTTTTTTTAAACTAAACCATTATAGCTTTCAACTCTTATAAAAAAAAGGTGGAACAAAAGTTAATTGACTTTAGTTCCACCTTTTCTTTTTTTAAGGATAAAATTATTTTGATTTTCTTCTATCGCGTTCCGTTTTAATCAGGTTCAACTCTCTGCTGGTTTGACCCGCAACCGAAGTGTTTTCTTCAGCTCTACGAATCAAGTACGGCATCACATCACGAACAGGACCAAAAGGTAAATATTTAGCAACATTGTAGTGCTCAAAAGCAAGATTATAACTGATATTGTCGCTCATGCCATACAATTGCCCGAACCAAATACGAGCATCTTTTTTGTCAATATTCTTTTTAATTTGAAATTCCATTACTTTATAAGTAGACAACTCGTTGTGAGTGCCTGCAAAAACAGCCATTTTATCAAGATGTTCAATCATATAACGAACGGATTCGTCGTAGTTTTCATCGGTAGCATCTTTAGAGGCACATATTGGCGTAGGATATCCTTTTTCTTTGGCTCTTTCATTTTCTTTTTCCATATAGGCCCCGCGAACGAGTTTCATACCAATATAAAAACCTTCGGCTTCGGCTTTTTGATGTAATTTTTTCAAATAATCCATTCGATCCCAACGGTACATTTGCAAAGTATTGAAAACTATAGGTTTTTCTTTATTGTATTTTTGCATCATTGCCGTTACGAGGTCGTCTGCGGCATCTTGCATCCAACTTTCTTCCGCATCGATTAATAGGGCAATGTCGTTTTGATGTGCAGCTTTACAAACGGTGTCATATCGCGCTACAACTCTATTCCATTCCTCTTGTTCTGCGGGTGTTAATGTAACTTTTTCGCCTATTTTTTCATATAAATCCATGCGTCCAAAACCCGTAGGTTTAAAAACAGCAAAAGGAAGTGCTTCTTTAGCTTTAGCAAAATCAATAATTTTCAGAGTCATTTGCATGGCTTCGTCAAAATGAGCTTCGTCTTCTTTACCCTCAACGGAATAATCCAAAACGGAAGAAACGCCTTTGGCAAACATTTTATCTACAACAGGGAGGCAATCATTTTCGTTTACCCCACCACAAAAATGGTCAAAAACTGTAGCTCTAATTAAGCCTTCAACCGGCAAATGGGCTTTGATGGCAAAGTTGGTTACAGCAGTTCCAATGCGAACCAGCGGTTGATTGTCAATCAATTTGAATAAAAAATAAGCGCGATCCAACTCGGTATCGCTTTTTAGCGAAAATGCAACTTGTGTATTATTGAATATCTTTTCCATGGTTTTATTAAAAATCACACAAATATAATGAGACTTCTTTGAATAATAAACAAAAAACGGGGTTTTTAATAAGGCATTTGCTTTAAAAAAAAATCCAGTTAAAAATGAAAATAACGCCACTGATTCACTGATTTTAAAAATAAGAATTAGTTTTAACGCTTTATTTTAAGATTTTATAAAACCAATAGCATTTCATAAATTAATTTTAATTTTATATCTGTGAATCTGTGGCTAAATTTTTAAAACGAAAACCTTGCTATTCATTCGGATTTATGATTTTTTAAAAACGAATTAGTTAAAAAAGAAAATAACGCCACTGATTCACTGAAATTAAAAATAAGAATTGGTTTTAACTCTATATTTTAAGATTTTATAAAACCAATAGCATTTCATAAATTAATTTTAATTTTATATCTGTGAATCTGTGGCTTACTTTTTTAAAGTGAATGCCCTAGGTTTTTAATAAGGAAAATAAAACCCAAGCAAGGCACTTTGCAAACTATTTTGATAGCAGCATCGTGTCTAGCACCAAGTTGCATTGAAATAGTATAAAAAAACCAAAAAAAATGCCTTATTTTGCTACAATAATCCAAAATTATTTAGTGCATGCAACAAATTTCAGCCCAAAATTACACCATCTATTTCAACGAAAACGGACACGAAGCCTTGCAACAGCTTTTGGTTCAAAACAACTATTCTAAACTGTTTGTTCTCGTTGATTCCAACTCCAACGAATATTGTCTGTCGCCTTT
>CAIRNC010000112.1 GCA_903879875.1 uncultured Bacteroidota bacterium | reverse complement strand
GACAAAGCAGTTGAAAGAGGTGTTAAGATTTGTTTGAATTCCTCCGTTAATCAGTTGGTTATTAAAAATGGAAAAGTGACTGGTGTAGTTTTAGCAAGCGGCAAAGAATTGTCCAGCAAGATCGTGATATCAAACATCGATATGAATAACACCTACTTTAAACTTTTAACTGATACTCAGAGAACACAATTTCTAACACCAGAAACGTTGAGTGCATTGAAAAAAATTGAATATAATTCTCCTGTTTTCAAAATAAATCTAATTGTAAAGCAACTTCCAAGATTTAATTGTCTCAGCAATATAATCAAAGCAGCTAGCTTAACAAACATGCACACTCTCTCCTCCGAAACAAGATATCACAACGAAATAGCTCGAAATTACTTCCCAGGGACAATACATATGAATTCGGAAAGTATATCAGATATAGACAAAGCTTATTTAGAAGCTCTAAATGGCTTTCCATCCTCGAACCCGATGATTGAAATGACGATACCAAGCATTTTAGATCAAACATTGACTCCAAAGAATAGTAGTCATCATGTAATTGGTCTTTTTTGCCAATTTGCACCTTACAAATTGAAAAATTGCGAAACATGGGACCACAATAAGAAAAGATCCTTTGCTGATAAAGTTTATTCAGAGATAGAAAAATATGCAGAGGGGTTCACCGATACTATTTTGTTTGAGGATTTGCTTTCACCATTAGATATGGAAGAAACATTTTCACTAACAGGAGGCAACATTTTCCATGGAGCTATGGATATCAATTCAATTTCTTTCTGTAGACCAACAACTTTTAATTCGAGGTATCATCAACCCATTGAAAATTTATTTAGTTGCGGGTCCGCTATGCATCCTGGAGGAGGGGTCATGGGAGCACCTGGGAGGAATTGCGCGCTTATGATCATGAAAATTTAATGGTGAGAAACAAAAATGACACTTGAATTTAATTAAAATAATTAATTATTTGCCGGAATACTTTGAATTAAGTTTTTTTTATTTTTTTTCTTTTTTTATATTATTTGTTTTCCAATTTGAAGTTTTTTTTGAAAATGAAAGAAGAGAATACAAATACCCGCAACAAGACCCCCGGGATGTCGAATCTTCCTTTGATCGGGTGGCTTTTTCAAAATAAAGATACGACGAAGAAGAAGACAGAGTTGGCGATATTTTTAACTCCGCATATTATCACGGGGGATTTTGATAGACTTGATGATGCCTCTACCCAGGGGCAAACCGGCAACGCCGAATTGACCAAGAAGATTAAAGATCGTCTCGACTAAGGGCTGGCTCTATGATGATTTCAAAAAAGATGATGGTGGTTGGGGCAGGCGGCATTGTCGCTGTGACTGCGATCATTGTGGCGAGCTTGTATTATTTGGAAGTTAGAAAATATAAGGATTTGCAGAAACAGTTCATAAAGGTGGAGGCGGAGTCGAAAGCCGTGATTGGCCGGTTTAAAGCGGATATGGAGGCGCAAGCCGAAAAAGGGGCTCAGGACCGTCAGAAATTG
>CAIRNC010000111.1 GCA_903879875.1 uncultured Bacteroidota bacterium | reverse complement strand
TAAATCCTTTACCACAGTAAAAGCACTTTTTTTATTCATAGCCTTTGATTTGCTTCAAAGATAGTAACAATAAGGGCTAACAAGATTTTAAGCATTAATTTTGTCCATTACGCCTAAAAATAGTATCAATACAAATTTGCGCATTTTTTTTTTGGTTTGAAGAAGTGTCTATCCCGCATTATTCCCCTCAAATATATAAAATAATTTCAAAGAAATGAATGAATCCCTTTTGATTGAACTATCGTCATTCTTTAGAGAAAGGTTTTTAGTGGGTGTGTAGGATTGTTTTATTTTTCAAACAACGATTTAAAAGCTTCGTTTTTTTTCTTTAAGAATAAATCTTCTAAGCACGCATATTTTTTGTTTTTAAACAGAACTCGCTTTTTCGTTACTTTTCTGTCATAAGTATATCCATAAAATATTCCTTTTCTATTTTTTTTCAAGTAGTCGAACTGATACTTTTGATGAAAAAAGTAATTTCCTTTAGCGTTTTTCGAAACATATAATAAAACGTATTCAAATTCAGAAAAAGCGGGTCTTCCGTAATGATCATAAGTTACAAAATCAATGGTGTCAACTTTTGGGTTATTGAAAACATTTTTAACTATTAAATATTTACATCTATAACCAAAATCCATTATATGTGACTTTTGGACTAAAGTGTCCCCGCTAATAGAATTGTATACTTTTTCACCGATTTGTTCAGTATTAGGATTGAAGTTAATTATTGATATTTTTTTTCCGACAAATGCAAACAAGTTCACTTGATTATCTTCCATATAATAATCTGTAAATTGTTTGGGAGTTGAACATCCAAACAAACTTATTAAAAGAAAAATGAATATATAATTTCTCATGAATATATAATTTTTTTAAAAATGATGTCTATTTTATTTATAAGAAATCAAATATTAAACTTCATTTTAATTGAAAAAAACAAGTCTATCCCGCTTTATTTCCCCTCAAATATATAAAATAATTTCAAAGAAACGATTGAATCCCTTTTGCAACCAAAGATTCGCTACTTGTTAGCTAAAAATATACTGCGAGATAGTCCAAACAAAAGCGTATTATTGTGAAATACTATTTTTCTTCCTTTAAATATCTTTGCTTTATCAGGAGTTGCTAAATTTTATATCAACCTGTGGATTATTATGCCATTATTATTCCCTTTACGGATACTCTTCTAAAATAAAAAAAGGACGGTGTGTTGTTATAAATTCAACTAATTGTCGTAAAATTGTTAAAGAATAGATTACAACATTTTAAAATTAATTACAAAAAACAATACCATGTGTTCCGACAAAAAAAATGAGTTTATGCAAGAGGCAATTCGCCTGTCTATAGAAAATGTAACTTCGGGTAACGGAGGTCCTTTTGGAGCCGTTATTGTAAAAGATGGTAAAATTATTGCCCGAGGTGCCAATGGTGTTACTTCAACCAACGACCCAACGGCGCATGCCGAAGTGGTTGCTATCCGAAATGCTTGCGCGGCATTAGGTTCTTTTCAATTGGACGGTTGCGAAATTTACACCAGTTGCGAGCCTTGCCCGATGTGTTTGGGTGCTATTTATTGGGCAAGACCTGATAAAATGTATTTTGCCAATACCAAAAAAGACGCCGCCGACATTCAATTTGACGACCAATTCATTTACGAAGAATTGGAACTTCCATATCAAAACAGAAAATTAGAAACCGTTCAAATGATGCGTGAAGAAGCCATAGAAGCTTTTAAGATTTGGTCTAAAAGCATTAACAAAATCGAATATTGATTCTTAAAAATTTTTCATGATTCAATTTATTTTAAATCAACAAGTCATTCACAAACAAAATCCAGGAAACATTACGTTACTGGATTTTATCCGTTATGACGAAAATTTGCGGGGTACTAAAATTGGTTGTCGTGAGGGCGATTGCGGTGCTTGTACGGTTTTAATTGGCTCGTTGAAAGACGGCAAATTAGAGTACATGAGTGCAACCTCTTGTCTTACTCCACTGCCAAATGTGCACGGAAAACACGTGGTAACGGTTGAAGGATTGAACCTTTCGGACAAACTCAATCAGGCGCAACAAGCCATGGTGGATTGTTCTGGAACCCAATGCGGATTTTGTACACCCGGTTTTATCAACTCCATGAGTGGCTATGCTTTAACCTGTGAAACTCCAACC
>CAIRNC010000110.1 GCA_903879875.1 uncultured Bacteroidota bacterium | reverse complement strand
TTGCCACAATTATTTTATAAATCCTTAGCAATCGCTGATAGTCTTAATACCTTGACAAGTAGGATCTCAAGTAACCTTCACCTCTCCGAATATTACACTTATACTAAAGATTTTTCAAAAGCACTTTCTTTTGCCAATCAAGCCTACACTCTTGCAAAAAGTAATAATTTATCTAAAGATGTATTGCTTTCTTTAAAGCAATTGTCAGTAGTAATGCCTGAAAAGAGTGCTGCTTTTTCTCGAGAATACATTCACATTAACGACAGTTTGCAAATTGCAGAACGAAAAATCAGAAATAAATTAGCTCGTATAGAATTTGAAACGGAAGAATTGTCAATAGAGAAAGACAACTTACTAGAACAACAACGAAATATAATCTTTATAGGTTTAGGTGTGCTTTTCCTTTTTGGTCTTTTTTATGTTATTCGTTTTCAAGCGGCCAAAAATAGAGAACTTGTACTAAAACAAGAACAACAAAAAGCCAATGAAGAAGTCTATCAAATCATGTTGAACCAACAAGAAAAAATTGAAGCCGTTCGACAGTTGGAAAAAAAGCAAATTGCCAAAGAACTGCATGACGGTGTACTGGGTAAACTTTTTGGAACCCGAATGAATCTTGATAGTCTCAATAATTACAACGATGATAAAACGATTGCTGAACGAGTTATCTTTATTGAAGAATTAAAAACAATTGAGCAAGAAATAAGAGAAATTTCGCATGATTTCAACAAAGAAAAAACAGCTATTTTCAATAATTTTGTAGTAATGGTTACGAATTTTATTCAATCGCAAAAATCGATTTGTACGGCTGAAATTGATTTTCAAATGGATGACACTATAGATTGGAGTAAATTTGATAACGTTACTAAAATAAATCTTTACCGGATTTTGCAGGAATCTTTTCAAAATATTAATAAATATGCAAAAGCGAATCAAGTTATTGTTACTTTTGGTAGAGTGGAATCAAAATTAAAACTTATCATTCAAGATAACGGTGTGGGTTTTAATTACAAACGTAAAAGAAATGGAATTGGAATTGCTAACATGAGCTCTAGGATAAATGAATCGGGGGGAACAATGAAAATTGCATCCGAATTAAATAAAGGTACAAGCTTAGAGATTGAAATACCAATACCTTAAAAAAAAATAGATTATGAAAGAAAGATTACGCATTTTGATGATTGATGATCATCCTTTTATACTTAATGCCTACAAAAGGTCGCTTGAAAGAGTGAAGCCCGAAGAATTTGAAATTATTACAACTGAAGGTGTTTCTGGAGAAACTGGTTATTACGCAATTATGAAAAGTCCTGTTGTGTTTAACATCGCTTTTTTAGATATTAGTATTCCTCCTTTTGAAGAACAAAATATAGAATCAGGAGTTGACTTAGCCTTGCTTTTGACTCAAAAAATGCCGAGTTGTAAGATAATTTTACTCACCATGCACAATGAAAAATTGGACTTCAATTATTTGTTTGAAAACATAAAGCCTGCAGGCATTATCATCAAAAATGATTTGGATTTCAAAGAATTATTGATTGTTTTTGACACCATTATTGAAGGTGGAACCTATTACAGTGAAACTGTTTTGCAAATGATTGAAGAGCAAAAATTGGAGCGATAATAGAATTGAATTCAACTACTCTTCTGACAAAGCATTCCAACCTCTTGCTCTTAATTCAATTTTAGTATTGGCTCGAGTAATCAAATGAATTCCTTCACTTTCTTGTGTCATGTGTCCAATTATTGTGAAATTAGGATTGCCTTTAATTTTGTCAAAATCGTTCATCGAAATTGTGAAAAGTAATTCGTAATCTTCACCTCCATTTATAGCTACCGTTGTGCTATCAATTGCAAATTCTTCACAAGTTGAAATCAATTGGGGGTCTAAAGGCAATTTGTCTTCATACAAGTTACAACCGACTTTTGACTGTTTGCACAAATGAATAATTTCTGAAGAAAGTCCATCAGAAATATCAATCATTGAAGTAGGTTTTATTTCTAAAGCATACAAAAGTGTACGCACGTCTTTTCTTGCTTCAGGCTTCAATTGACGCTCTATCAGATAAGTATAAGGATCTAAATCGGGTTGCGAATTTGGGTTTACTTGAAAAACTTGTTTCTCACGTTCCAAAACCTGCAATCCCATATAGGCTGCACCAATATCGCCAGTAACGACTAATAAATCAGTTTGTTGGGCACCATTTCTATAAACAATTTCCTCGGCATCAGCTTCACCAATGGCCGTAATGCTAATAATTAATCCTTTTTGGGAAGAAGTGGTGTCGCCACCAATAACATCTACTTTATATTCCTCGGCAGCATGCGCAATTCCTGCAAACAATTCATCTAAAGCTTCCAACGGAAACCGATTAGAAACCGCCACAGAAACTGTAATTTGAGTTGCTTTGGCATTCATGGCACAAATATCAGACACGTTGACTACAACTGCTTTATATCCCAAATGTTTTAAAGGCATGTAGGCCAAATCAAAATGAACACCTTCAATCAGCAAATCGGTAGAAACAACTATTTTTTTATCCTTAAAATCCAAAACAGCGGCATCATCACCAATCCCTTTTAGCGTAGAGGTTTGATTATTTGTGAAATTTTTAGTAAGGTGATCTATTAGTCCAAACTCTCCTAGTTGACCAATACTTGTGCGTTGTGGAGCTTTATCTTCAATCATT
>CAIRNC010000109.1 GCA_903879875.1 uncultured Bacteroidota bacterium | reverse complement strand
TTAATTGAAATTATATATTTGTAACAAATTTTATACAAGTTAAGATGAACAATTCAAAAATTTGGCTTTCCTCGCCACACATGGGAGGAACAGAAATAAATTATATTAATGATGCTTTTGATGCAAACTGGATTGCGCCTTTAGGTCCTAATGTTAATGGTTTAGAAAATGATTTAGAAAATTATTTGTCAGAAGAAGTTTTTGTTGGGGCTTTAAGTTCTGGAACTGCAGCGATTCATTTGGGATTGATTTTATTGGATGTAAAATCTGGTGATGAAGTTATTTGTCAGAGCATGACATTTTCAGCTTCAGCAAACCCAATAATGTATCAGGGAGCAACACCAATTTTTATTGATAGCGAAGCAGAAACATGGAATATTTGCCCAATAGCTTTAGAAGAAGCAATTGTTGATAGAATTTCAAAAGGTAAAAAACCAAAAGCGATTATTGCGGTGCATTTGTATGGAGTTCCATATAAAATAGATGAGGTAAATACAATCGCAAAAAAATATGAAATCCCTGTTTTAGAAGATAGTGCAGAAGCTTTAGGAAGTAGCTATAAAGGTCAAAAATGTGGCACATTTGGCGATATTGGAGTTTTATCATTTAATGGGAATAAAATAATTACAACTTCAGGTGGGGGAGCAATTGTTACTCATACAAAACAATTAAAAGATAGAGCTGTGTTTTTTTCTACCCAATCACGAGATGATGCACCACATTATCAACATAGTGAAATCGGTTATAATTACCGAATGAGTAATATTTGTGCAGGAATTGGACGTGGTCAAATGGAGATTTTAGACGATCACGTTATACTCAGAAGAAAGATGCACGATTTTTATTTAGATATTTTTTCAAACATAGATGAAGTTACAGTTTTTAGTACTCCAAATGATGATTATTTTGCAAATTATTGGTTAAGTGCAATTGTATTAAACCCTTCTAATGGTAAAACGCGTGAAGATTTAAGGGTGTTTTTAGAAACTAAAAATATAGAAAGTCGTCCATTGTGGAAACCGATGCATCTTCAACCTATTTTTGCTAAATTTCCATTTTATGGTTCAAACATAGCAGAGAAGTTATTTGATGACGGATTGTGTCTTCCATCAGGTTCAAATCTAATAGATTCTGATAGAGAAAGAATAAAAAGTGCTTTCTTAGAATTTTTTAGCAAATAAATAAATTATTAAATAGTGAAAAGTATATTAAGAACTAGTTTAGCTTCAATTATTTTACCATTTATCAACAAAGTAAATTCTTTGAGACGAATGAATACTTTGAATTATTTACCGCGTTGGATAATATTGCTAATAGATATGATAATTATTTCAATATCTGCAATGATTACATACGAAATGTTGAATGGGATGGGTAGAAATCCAGTACATAAAAAATACATTTATATAATTATCCCAATCTATTTATTACTACATCTTTTCTTTTTTTGGTTACTGAGGACATACTCTGGCATTATTAGGCATTCATCTTATATTGATGCAGTTAAAATATTTATTGCATTGTTTTTGATTTTAATAATATTAATTGCTATAAATTTTGCTAGTATTTTTTTGTTCAACCAAGATTCCGATTCTGATAAAGTTGAAAAATTATTTATGAACACAGGTTTGTTCATAAATTTTATTTTTTCATTTTGTGGATTGTTTGTATATCGTATAGTTGTAAAGCAAACATTTGAGGCTTATATGTCTGAAAGTCAATCGTCAAATTTAATGAAGGCATTGGTTTTTGGTACTGATGCTAATGCTATATCAGTAGCCAACGCACTTAAGTCTGAAAAACCTGCTCGATTCAAGATTGTTGGTTTTGTAGATAAAGTTAGCCAAAGTTCTTCAAAAAGAATTTTTGATTTACCAATTATTAAATTGAATAAAAAAATTGCTGTTTTAATGAGATCAATAAATGCAGAAGCACTTATTATTGCAGATAAAAGTCTTTCCAAAGATGAAAAACTCATAATAGTTGATGAATGCTTAGAATTTAATTATAAAGTTTATACCGTACCGTTAATTTCGGATTGGGAAGATAGAAAGGAAATTTCGAATAAAGTAAAGAATTTTCAAATTCAAGATTTGTTAGAAAGAAAACCTATTATAATAGATAATAAAACTATTTCTTCACAAATTCATAATAAAACAGTATTGATTACTGGTGCTGCCGGTTCTATAGGAAGTGAGATAGTAAGGCAAGTAATGGCTTTTAACCCCAAAAAAGTAATTATACTAGATCAAGCAGAGACTCCATTGCACCATCTTAGTTTAGAAATGAACAAATTGCAATCTAAAACTAAAATTAGAACTGAAATTGCTGATATAAGGAATAAAATTGCAATTGTAGAAATTTTCAAAAAATACCATCCCGAAGTAGTTTTTCATGCTGCAGCATATAAGCATGTTCCCTTAATGGAAGAAAATCCCGCACAAGCCATTTTTGCAAATGTACTTGGAACAAAAAATCTTGCTGATTTATCTTTAGAATACTCAGTAAAGAGTTTTGTGATGGTTTCAACAGATAAAGCTGTAAACCCAAGCAATGTTATGGGTGCAAGTAAAAGAATTGCTGAAAAATATATACAATACCTTCATCATTCATCTCAAAAATTAGATAGTCAATTTAAAACAAAATTTATTACAACTCGTTTTGGTAATGTTTTAGGCTCAAATGGATCAGTAGTCCCTTTATTTACACAACAAATTGCAGAAGGTGGTCCAATTACAATTACTCATCCTGATATTATCAGGTATTTTATGACAATACCTGAAGCATGTCAATTAGTTTTGGAAGCTGGTGCAATGGGTAATGGTGGAGAAATTTATATTTTTGATATGGGACAACCTGTGAAAATTATTGATTTAGCAAAAAAAATGATTCGTCTAGCTGGATTTACTCCGGATAAAGAAATTAAAATAAAAATAGTTGGACTTCGACCAGGTGAAAAATTGTATGAAGAATTATTAAATGACTCTTCAAAAACTTTACCGACATATCATGAAAAAATTATGATTGCTCAAGAAGTTGCAAATGATTTAGATGTTATTAAAGAGTCAATAGATGAGCTAATCACAACCGCATGTTCATACTCAAGTAATGAAATTGTTTTAAAAATGAAAAGTATTGTGCCTGAATTTTTAAGCAAAAATTCTAATTTTGAATCATTAGATTGAAAATCATAATTTATTTGACCTAATCTTTATTGGACTAAAATAATTGTTGTTTTTTACAGAAACACTATATTTGCTAACTATTTAATTTAACCAACTAATAAATCAGTACATAAAACATAATTTCAATGATTAAAAATATTTTTTCAGGTGTATTATTTTTACTTTTTTTACTAACCTCTTGTGCTTCAAGAAAGGATTTAGTTTATTTTAATAAATCAAATACAAAAGCAGATACATTAAGTAAATCTTCTTCATTAAATTACGAGCCAAGATTTAAATCAGATGATATACTATCAATAACTGTTACTGCTCCTGATTTTGAAGCAGCACTTCCATTTAATTTCTTTGTTCCGCCTGTAAATAATTTAGTTGCATCTGTTGAAAAAATTAACTATTTGGTTGATAATAAAGGATATATAGATTTTCCGATAATTGGACATTTTAAAGTAGAAGGTTTTACAAGGGATGAAGTTGTAAACAAACTTAAGCAGGAAATAAAAAAGTATATAAATGATCCAACAGTAAGTATTAAAATATTAAACTTTAAAATTGGAATTAATGGAGAAGTTAATAAGCCTGGATTTTACACTATAGCTTCTGAAAGAATTACTTTAATAGATGCGATTTCCATGGCTGGTGATTTAACAATTTATGGAAGAAGAGATAATGTTTTGGTTTTACGAGAAGTAAATGGAGTAAAAACAATGAATAGGGTTGATTTAACAAAAACAGATTTTATTAATTCAGATTTCTATTATCTTTCTCAAAACGACCAAATTTATATTGAACCAAATAAAACAAAAATTAACTCATCTGCTGTAGGACCAAATATCTCTATAATTATATCTGTTGCAACCTTAATGATAACAGTTGTAACTTTAATGCTTAAATAATTTTATGAAGAATAATCTTTTTAATAATACAGAACAGAAATCTAATATTCAAGAACAATTTTTCAAGTATTTATTTCACTGGAAATGGTTTGTTTTATCGGTATTCATAGGACTTTTTTTAGCATATACTAATTTAAGATACGCAATTCCTACATACCAGATAAATGCAACGATGTTAATTAAAGATGATAAAAAAGGAGGTATTTCCACTGAATTATCAACTTTTAGTGATTTAGGTTTCGGAGTTAAAAGTAATGTTGATAATGAAGTAGAGGTTTTTAAATCAAGAAAATTAGTTGAGAAAACGATTCTTAATCTAGGACTAAATGTAACCTATTCTCAAGAAGGATTAGTTAAAATTTCAGAGTCTTATAAAAAGCTCCCAATTAAAGTTAATTTTTTTAATTCTACTCCTTTATTTTATGAAAAAGGCGGTTTTTTTACTATAAAACCAATTTCTATAACTCAATTTGAATTATTAGATAAAGATAGGTTATTAATCGCAAGATATAATTATGGAGAGTTAATTAAGAATAGTTTTGGAAATATGCTCATAACTAATTCATATACCAATTCAAATCAGATAGATAAAAATTTAATAGATATTAAAATTACACCATTAGAATACGTTGTAAATTCGTACAAAAATAGACTCCAAATTGCAACCATTAATAAATTTACCAGTGTTATTGCACTTTCTATAATTGATCCTATAAAGGAAAGAGGAGTTGATTTTATTAATAAAGTAATTCAAAATTATAATGATGATGCTGTTTCTGACAATAATATTGTTGCACAAAAAACCTTAAAGTTTTTAAATCAACGAATTGATTCACTTACCATTGAACTTGATAGTGTTGAGTCTTCCGCAGAACAATATAAGAAAAAAGAGAAAATGACAAACATTGTTTTTGAAGCTGAACAATTTGTTGGTTCATCTGGAGATTATGGTGTTAATTTGGTTAAAATAAACACAGAAATCAAGGTAATAGATTTTATGATTGATTTGGTAAAAAAGAAACCATTAAACGATGTTATTCCAATAAATATAATTCCAGAAAATACAGAGGCAGGAGCCTTAATTATTCAATACAACAAATATATTACAGATAGAGTACGTTTGGAAAAGAGAAATTCAGTACTAAATCCGGCTATTGTAAATTTAGATCATCAATTAGAAGAAATAAAAACTAGTATTTTAGAAAGTCTTAAAAATCTGAAAGCTATTTTAAACATAAAACAACTTGATTTAAATAGTCAAGAAAACATTTTAGGTGGTAAAATTAAAGAAATACCTAGACAAGAACGTGAATTTAGAGTAATTGATAGACAACAAAAAGTTAAAGAACAATTATATCTGTATTTGCTGCAAAAAAGGGAAGAAAACGCTATCTCATTGGCAATTAGTTCAGCTAATTCTAAAATAATTGATAGCGCTTATGCTAACCCAAATCCTGTATCACCAAAACGGCAAATCGTTTATTTAATGGGTTTATTTTTCGGTTTATTAATTCCATTTTTAATTATTTATATTTTAGACCTTTTAGATAATAAAATTAAAACTAGACACGATATTGAAAGTAGAACTACCATACCTTTCATTGGAGATATTCCAAAATCTGAGTCTAGTAATGAATTGATTGAGGCTTACAGTCGGTCTAATACAGCAGAATCCTTTAGGATTATTAGGACAAATTTAGATTTTATTGTTAGTCAAGTTTCTGATGGAATTGCTAAAACAATATTTGTTACATCTACTTTTCCTAAAGAAGGAAAAACGTTTGTATCTGTTAATCTTGCAGGCACTTTTGCCTTATCTGGGAAAAAAGTATTATTGTTAGGATTGGATATTAGAAATCCAAAATTAGATCAATATATGACTTTGCCGAAAAAAGGATTAACATCTTATATTTCTGATAACAATGTTGATTTAAATGATTTACTAGTTAAATTAGATGGATATGATAGCTTTTATGTATTGCCAGCAGGTATCATTCCTCCAAATCCAGCTGAGTTACTTATGAATGAAAAAGTTGATTTAATGTTTAATTTATTAAAAAAGCAATTTGATTACATAATTGTCGATACTGCTCCAATTAGTTTAGTTACAGATACTATGCTTATTGCAAAATATGCGGATTCATTTATTTATGTAGCTCGTGCAAATGTTTTAGACAAGTCGATGTTAAAAGTCCCTCAAACATTATATGAGGAAAAAAGATTACCAAATATGTCAATATTGTTAAACGATACAAATCTATCAAGTAGTTATTATAAATACGGATATGGTTACGGGTATGGTTACGGATATGGATATGGATATGGTTACGGATATGGATATGGAGTTGATGTAGAAGTCGAAAAAAAATGGTATGAAAAATTACTAAATACCTTTAGGATTAAGAAATCTTAATTGATTTAAATTTAGAGCTATTACTGAATTTTAGTTTTAGTATTTTTAGTGTTTTTCGACAGTAAAATATAAGAGTTAAATGCTCTAAAATACACAAAAAAATAAATTTATTGTTTGTAAATAATATATATGGCAGTTCTTTTGGACTGCCATATATATTTTCTTATTACTTTAAGGGTAATGAATACCCTCTTCTGAATTTTTTATAATTGTGTTTATTATAATTTTTTCTTGCTTGAAAACTTACGATAAATATCCATATATTTTTTACATTACATTACTAAAGTTTTCTTTAATGTTATTTCTTATAACTTTTGTTTTTTTTAAATCATTCCTGTCCCAAATAAAATTTAAGCATGTAAAATCCGACCATTTCATTGAGTTTACACATTGAAATAGTCACTTTTTTAAAAC
>CAIRNC010000108.1 GCA_903879875.1 uncultured Bacteroidota bacterium | reverse complement strand
TTTTTCAATTACAATTTCTTTAGGTTTGGGTTGATTTCTTTCGTTACTATTAAAAAATAAAAATCCAATTGTAGAAAGATTTAACAATAATAGCCCAATAACTGACCATGTTAAAAGTTTAATTTTGTCCATGATTAATACAATTGGTTAGTTTTAGAAATCGTTGAAACAATTTGTTCCGTTGCTGCATCCGATTTGTTGGTTTTAGAATAGATAAGTTTGATATTTAGCGTGATTAATAGAGCAAATGAAGCCGCTGCCAGCCAAATCCATTGACTCGAAATTACTTTACGAGTATTAATTTTTGCTTGAATTTTAAAAAAGAGAGCCTCACTTGGAACGACTTTAGTCATACCATCAGTGCTATTTAAAACATCAGTTATCCAGTTTTCTGTTTCCATATTTATTTAGACGAGGTTTATTATTTATTCTTGCGGTAATCGGTGAATTTTTTTGATAATTTTTCTTTCAATGTCCCTTTTGCTCTAAAAATCAAGCTTTCAACAGAAGAAATACTGACTTCCATAATCTCGGAAATTTCAGGATTACTCATTCCATCCAATTTTGAAAGTATAAAAGCTGTTTTTTGATTTTCAGATAATTCATTAATAACTCCGAATAAAATGGCAGCTTTTTCTTTATTTTCTAATAAAATACCGGGGTGTTCAAAGTTGGATATATTCTGCATTTCACTTTCATTATTGGATTTTTTACCAAAAATGAAAAAGCGCTTTTTACTGTTTTTATGTTTAATAAAATACAAACATTTATTTATAGTAATTTTATAAATCCACGTTTTTAAAGTAGATTCATTTTTGAAAGTGCTGAGGGATTGATGCAGTTGTACAAAAACATCTTGAGTAATTTCTTCGGCATCCTCTGTATTTTGCAAATAGTTTAGCGCAACGTTATAGACCAATATTTTGTATTGTTCATATAATGAAGCAAAATTGTACGAAGAATTAATCATTTTAGAAGCTAAGTCTTTTTAAGACTATAATAATGCCAATGCGTTTAAAACAAATATAGAAATATTATCGATTTTGACAAATGGACAACTATTAAACCTATTTTTATATTTTTTTTTTAAGATTATTAAATAGCTGATAAGAGAAAAATAATATTTGATTTTTTTATTTATCTAAATCTCCTTAACTGTATTCACAATTGTCCCAATTCCTTCAACTGTTGCTTCAATCACATCACCATCGTACAACCATTCTTGAGGATTTCTGCCGGCACCAACTCCTGCTGGTGTTCCTGTAGCAATTATATCGCCAGGTTCTAAAGTAAAAACTATGCTTAAATCTTCAATCAAATCGTTGATATTGAATAACAAGAATTTAGTATTGGAGTTTTGTTTTTCAACACCATTCACTTTCAACGATAAGTTCAAGTTGTGCGGGTTTTCAATTTCGTCTTTAGTTACCAAATAAGGTCCCATCGGTGCAAAAGTATCTTGCCCTTTAGAAACAATCCATTGTCCTTCACGACGGCAATCACGTGCCGAAATGTCGTTGATTACAGTAAATCCAAACACATAATCCAACGCATCTGCATTTGGAACATATTTTCCTTTTTTACCAATCACAACAGCTAATTCAACCTCCCAATCCAATTGAGAAGTGAGTTTTGTGTTTTTGATAATGTCAGTATTCGTTGCTGTTACCGTTGTTGGCGGTTTTGAAAAGATAATTGGTTTTTGCGGAAGCTTCCCTGTAGTATCTAATGTTCGAGCACTTTCAGCAACGTGTTCCGTATAATTCAATCCAATTCCGATAATGTTTTTTCTAGGTTTTTCGATAGGAGCGAGGATAGTAACTTCGTCCATTTCGTAAGCCACTTCATCAAAAAATGCTTTGGAAGTT
>CAIRNC010000107.1 GCA_903879875.1 uncultured Bacteroidota bacterium | reverse complement strand
TTTTTAAAAACATACTTCTCGCTTTTTTAGTACCCATACTATTATTTCAAGCGTATTGGGCTCATAAAAGAAATTTTAAACAAAACCCAATTCATTAAAAAACCCAAAATGCAAACGAACATTGGAATTTCAGAAAGCCACAGACAAGCAGTTTCCAATCAACTAAAAAAGCTTTTAGCGGACGAACTCTTAGAAAATAATTTGGAGCGAAACAATAGCATAATTGTTTTTCTTAGAGAAATCACATTTCCCATTTCCGATGAATACAAAGATTTCTGTATTTATAATTACATAAAATCGAAAATTCCGGATATTCCATTAAAAGAAATTCCAGAAAGTTTAATAGAATTTTGGACAAATAAATTCAAAGAAACTAGCAATGAAGAAGTGCCTAATCAAGAAATACGAATTTATAATGAATTTGCTAAAATTGAAGAAATGATACAAGATTCTAATTTTATTAAAACTAAAAGTAGGTTATATTACGAATAAAAACGATAAGTCATAATCCTTAAACTATACTATTTTGGTGCTTTATCTGAAAAATATTTGCAATGATGTCGGTAAAATTTCCGTTTTTACGTTGCGCTTTTTTAAAGAAGTGTTCAACCCCCCTTTTCCATTTAGTGCGTTCATCAGACAATGTTATGTAATAGGTTACAAATCATTGCCTTTGGTAACCATTACAGGGTTTATAATGGGTTTAGTGCTAACCATCCAATCGCGCCCCACTATGGCAAAATTTGGAGCAGAAACTTGGTTGCCTAGCATGGTTTCACTGTCATTAATCAGAGAAATTGCCCCGGTTATTACAGCGCTAATTTGTGCTGGAAAAATAGCTTCAGGCATTGGTGCGGAACTGGGTTCCATGAAAGTAACGGAACAAATCGACGCTATGGAAGTCTCGGCAATCAATCCCTATCGTTATTTGGTAGTGACACGAGTGCTAGCCACCACATTAATGGTGCCTGTTTTAGTAATTTATGCCGATATAATTGGGGTTTACGGAGGTTATGTAGGCTATAATATTCATGGTAGCATTACCCTTTATCGCTATTTTTCAGAAGTTTTTGAACATCTAGAATTCATAGACATGTTACCTGCATTAATTAAAACATTTTTCTTTGGATTCTTCATTGGTCTTATTGGTTGTTACAAAGGATTCAATGCAGACAACGGTACAGAAAGCGTAGGTAAAGCAGCCAATTCAGCCGTAGTAAGTGCCTCGTTAGCTGTTTTTATTATTGATATGTTAGCTGTTCAAATAACGGATTTATTTACCTAAGCCGTATGAAAGATCAAGTAAAAATACCGCTACAAGAAACGATGGAAAACAGGAACACTCCTGTAATTGAAATAAAAAATTTATATAAATCATTCGGACAAAATGAAGTTTTAAAAGGGGTAAATCTATCCGTGTTTCAAGGAGAAGATTTAATAATTTTAGGTCGTTCAGGTTCTGGAAAATCAGTAACAATCAAGTGTATAGTAGGCTTGATAGCTGCCGACAAAGGCGAAATCAAAGTTTTTGGAAACGATATTACACATTTAAACAATACACAACTTGACGCTGTTCGGGTACGCATGGGGTTTATGTTTCAGAGTGGTGCACTGTACGATTCGATGTCGGTGGAGGAAAACCTCTCTTTTACGCTCTTGCATCACACTAAAAATTTATCAAAAACAGAAGTCAGCAATCAAATTAATAACGCCTTAGAAAGTGTGGGTTTGAAAGAAGCCATCCATAAAATGCCTTCAGAATTGTCGGGTGGCATGCGCAAAAGAATTGGCTTGGCAAGAGCACTAATAACGCAACCCGAAATCATTCTATATGACGAACCTACATCGGGCTTAGACACCATCACGGCAAAAGAAATTAGTGAATTGATACTGGCGGTTCAAAAAGAATACAAGACCACTTCAATCATTATTACACACGATATGGCATGCGCAAAAATAGCGGGTAATCGCATATTGATTTTAAAAGACGGCGTTATTAATGCCCAAGGCAGTTATGAAGAACTAGAAAAAAGCAGTGATCCATGGATTCGTTCCTTTTTTATTTAATTTAAAAATGAGCACTATGAACAATAATTCGGGTTATATATGGAAATTAGGCATGTTTGTCATCATTGGAGTTGCCATTTTAACGATTACAATCTATTTTGTGGGCAGCAACAGAAATCTCTTTGGTGCAACCTTTCAATTAAAAACGCAATTTAACAACGTTAGCGGACTCAAAATAGGCAACAATGTGCGGCTTTCAGGAATCAATATTGGTACCGTAGATGCCATTACATTTGTCTCCGATAGTACTGTCGTAGTCACTTTATTAATAAAAGACGAAGTGCAACAATATATAAAAACCGATGCCAAAGCAAGCATAGGCTCCGACGGTTTGATGGGCGACAAAGTGCTCGCTATTTCGGCTGGTGCCAATGCTAAAAATAGCGTCAAAGAAAACGATTTTATCCAATCAGAAAAAGCCATCGAAATGGACAACCTGATGAAAAGTGTAAAAAAAAGTGTCGACAATGCAACGATAATTACCCAACAATTAGCCCAGTTTACCTACAAGATGAACCATAACGACGGCGTCTTATCCAAGTTGATGAATGATGCAACATTTGCAAATAGTCTCCAAAAAACGTTGGTAAATTTAGAATCAAGTTCCAATGAATTTGCCGTTTTCACTAAAAAAATGAACAACAAAAAAGGGGTACTTTCAAAATTAGTCAACGACGAAAAACTCGGAAAATCCATAGATTCCACCGTACTCAATATCCAATCGGCTACCAAAAAATTAAACGAAATAGAAGAAGCCGCCAAACACAACTTCCTGCTAAAAGGCTACTTTAATAAAAAGAAAAAAGCCGAAGCCAAAAAACAAAAAGAATTGTTAGAACAGAAAAAATAACAACTTCAAATTACAAGTAAAAATTCACATTTAAAAACCAGCACATACCACCCTTTCGCTAAAAGCAAACGTTTCCGACAACAACAACAATCCACTAGCCAAAGTACAAGTAACCAGCGAACAAATAACCTTTACAAAACCAAAATTCACCTCCAAACTCGGCAACTTCCAACTCAAGAACCTCGCCAGCAACGTCTACACCTTCACTTTCTCCAAAGCAGGCTACATCACCCAAACCCAACAAGTGCCCATAACCTCCAGCAAAAGAACCCAACCCATAACCAAATAGCGGACAAAAACTTTGTCCGCTATTTTATACCTTTCAATTAATTTTATATATTTGAGAAATAAAAACATGCGTATAACATGCCGATTTGGAACAAAAAGCGGTAATTTATGCGTATATAAACGAGTTATAACTCATTTTTAGAAAGAGCAGCATTCACAATATTTATGGCTCTTTTAATTTGACTTATACTTTTAAATTTAGGTGTAATGTCGCTTAATTCTTCATCAGTAAGTGTTTCACATAAATAATCAAATTCATCATCATTTATACGCCAAAGTTCCTTATACATATCATCAAACGCATCTGTAAGACCACCACATCCTTTGTAAACTATATCATTTCTATTTTTCCTTTCAAATCTTGTCATAATTAAAACGAGTTATAACAGCAATTACACGCTATTGCTGCATTGTGATTAATTTAATTATTGTTTTGTATCTTTCAAATCCGTGTTAAACTGAAAGATGGTTTTGTGTTTTTTACGCAACAGACGTGTAGTTGCAGAACGTTATAAGCAACCAAAAAGAACTAAGTGCAAACATTTCAGAAAATAGATGAAGAAATTGAAAGTATAGGAACGTATTCTTATATTTTAATCCGTGAACTCAAAACAGAAAATGATTTTTCTAATCTATCAGACTATGAGATTATCAATGACGTAATCAATAGCAAGTTTCATATTTGGTTAGGTGAAGACAGAACTGAAAAACACAACTTGCCAAATTTCTATGGTTACCATAATTATGATGAATTGAATGCTTCAGATTATACACTTCTTTCATTTGAAAATTTTAAATTGAAAATTATTTCAATAATTGAAAATTGGCACCAAAACGAACTTGAAATATGCAGAAAAGCAGAAATATTTATAAACTCAAAATCAAATCCAAAATCAACATATTATTTTCTTGACCTAAATGAAAATGAAAAAAAAGCCGAATGGCATGTATATTCGATATTTGCAGGATTTATTTCAATAAACAGAATTGAGAATACAGTTAGTTTAATAGAATTTGGAGAAGACTAACTATTGGCTGCTTATAACAGCCGTTTCGCGCAATGGCTGGTTTAGTTTTCCCCTTTGGTGCTCGTTTGTAACGAGTACCTACTTTTAAATTGAAAACAAATCGTAGCGTTTGCAACGCGGACACTTGAAAGTCGCTTTACTAAGTCCCCGATAGCGCTTTTGCAAGCAGTGCCCACTAAAATTGGTAAGCAACAATCTCCAACTCCAGCATCAAAAACTACATTTTTTAATTAAGCAATTAATCACTACTAAAAAATAGTATATTTGAACTTACAAAAGTTGGTTTGTAAAGAAATTAAGGTTTTTAGACGAACTGACGTTAGCAGCAAGCTTTCCACAGAACTAAATTAAAAAAAAAATGGATCATATAACAAATTCAGCTAAAGAAATATTAACTCTAACAGGATAAATAATTCTTACAAATAAAAGAGTGAAAAAATGGACAATGATCTTAAATATATCATCTTTAAGTCTTGGATTAATAATTTTAACATATTACAGTTTCTTTGGAACTAAAGAAGAACTGCTGTATTATGTTAATTATTCATCTTTTTTTTTCGCAATAATACCAGTTCTTACTATATTCTCATTATTTTTATTTGTAATCTCTAATAAAAAATCTGTGATTGAAGGTGAACTAGAGCAAATTCATGAAGAAAGAAAAGAAATAACAAAGAAAATTGAATCAGAAACTAAACACGATATTTTTAATACAATACAATTAAGTTTAAATCAACTTAATGAATATTATATAATAAATAAAGGCCAAGCGAAAAGCAGTTTTAGATTTAGTATTTTTGCAATTGTAGTAGGGCTAATAACAATACTTTCAGGAATTTGGTTATATTACTTTAAACAAAATAATATTCAAGTAACATATATTAGTGCTTTTTTAGGAGCTATACTAGAATTTATTGGAGGAGCTTACTTCTTTATGTATAAGAAAAGTTTAGAACAAGTTAATTATTTTTTTAGTCAGTTAATTAAAATTCAAGACACCATGCTTGCTATCAATCTTGCTAAGAATAATCTAGATGAAATAAAAAGAAGTGAGTTGGAAGAAAAAATTATTATTTCACTTTTAGAAAGAAGTCTAAAATAAGCCTTCTGCTAACTCCCCTCTGGTACTCGTTTGTAACGAGTACCTACTTTCAAATTGAAAACAAATCGTAGCGTTTGCAACGCGGACACTTGAAAGTCGCAATACTAAGTCCTCTAGACTACCGCACCCCTCTGGTGCTCGTTTGTAACGAGTACCTACTTTCAAATTGAAAACAAATCGTAGCGTTTGCAACGCGGACACTTGAAAGTCGCTATACTGAGTCCTCTAGACTACCGCCCTTACCCAGTAAGCTAACGGTACAAAAAAAAGGAATAAATATAGAAAATGAATGTTTTGTAAATATTTGATTTACTAAGCATTAATAAAATGTTAGTTAGAATTAAAACCAAATTTCACGAAATGAAAAAACTGAATTTTATTTTAAGCTTATTATTAATTTTAATTTTATCCGGATGTAATTCAGATGATGAAAACACTCAAAGAAACGGAACACTTATTTTTGGCTGGTTTGCTGATTCTAGTTGTTCAGGTAATTGTTCTACGATTTACAAAATAGATACTGAAAATGTTTATAAAGACATTGATTATAATTATCCTGAAAACACATTTTTTGATGGTAATTTCCAACTTATGACTAATGCAAATCATCAGGATTTTAAAACATTAATAACAGCATTACCAAATGAAAATGGAGGATTTTATTTAGAATATCAAGATAACAATGGATTTCATAAATCTTGGCGTTTTAGAAATGCAATATATCCAGATTATATAGAAAGTTATAGAAGTCTATTGCTCGACAAATTAGAGGAATTAAATAGTCTTTAGCAACTATAAACCGAATAAAAATTATTGCCATCAATATAAAAAAATAATTACGGTTTAGTGCTTAACCCGATCACTCGGATATGCACTAAATCCCTCGTGATGGATAGCGCAGCATTACTGCGTCCGTTCGTTTCACTCGGGTGCATTCTATACCCACTATCGAGAGCAATCTCATCATCAAGAAATCCGGGACTTCATAGCCAATCCTGACACCAATTTCAGTACACTTTTTCGGTTTCCAATGTTAAGGTTTTGCCTAAACTAAAAACTTAACATTGAACTCGTTAATAATTAGTTTACATTTGCTTAACATTAAATAATACAAGCAATAATCTAATACTTTTTTACCATGGAAGAAAATAAACAAGCGGACACTACAACTCCCGAAAATGAAGTTGCCCCAACAATCGAACAGTCGGCACCTAAAAAAGCAGTTGCTCCCCGAAAACCTGCGGTAAGAAAAACAGTAGTGCAACCCAAAGTAGATGCTGTCGTTGTTCCTGCTGAATTAGAAGCTAACGATGAAATGCTTCCTACGGATGTAGTAGTTGTAATAGAAAATAGTACCTATGAATATTCCGAAAAATTGGATAAAAAAAATCTTAAAAAATTAAAAAAAATGAACGAGAAAGTGAAAGAGAAAGAGAAAAAAGCCAAAGACAAGCAAAAAGAAAAAGAGAAAAAAGCGAAGAAAAAGAAAAAAGATAAAGCCAAAAAGGAAAAAGCCAAAAAGAAATTGAAAGAAAAAAAGGCTAAGAAAAAAGCCGCTGGCAAAAAAAGAAAAGGTAAAAAATAATAGTACTTAAAAAAAATCGAAAGCAAAACTTTCGATTTTTTTTTGCTCATTTCTCCAAA
>CAIRNC010000106.1 GCA_903879875.1 uncultured Bacteroidota bacterium | reverse complement strand
AGCAATTCATCAATTGACATTTATGATATTAAAAATCAATTGAAAAATGATTGTTCACCCTATTTAAATAATAGTCCACTTTTTGAGTGGCTTTGTTAAAGAATAATTTTCTATCCCTAGGTCCTGAAAGATTCAACGATTTTGAATTCTTTAATTGATCTAAAAAATAAGCAGCTGCGTTTTTTGTAGTATTCAAATCAATAGTTATAAAATAACCCAACATGGTATAAGGAATAAATAATTTATTTTTATCAGCATTTGAAATCAAAACATTGTTATTCAAAATCAATAATTCATTAAAATACAAATGATAATTGGGTTGATTTTTACTGCATTTTTCTTCCAGTTGTTTCAAAATATTTTTCACATCTTCATATAAGAAAATAGCATTTTCTGTAGTCAACAAACCCGATTCAAAGAAATAATAAATTTGCTGAATGCTACTGTTTATAGTGGTGTCATTCCATATTTCGTGTATAGATAATTCATTGTAAATAGCCTGAAGTTCCGAAGTGTATTCTTGGAGTTGTTGTGTTAATTGAAAACTTTCAAAAGCAGCAATATTTTCTTTCCCGATTAATAAATTCAACCAAACATACAATTTGAATTTGGATAATAAAGTACCTCCAATAGTATAGAACAACGGAATATCTTTGGCAGAATAATACATTGTTGCATTTGAATTTTTAAACTCCTTCAAATTTTCAACAGAATCTTTAAAATATAAAATCAAATCATCCAAACATTTTACTTCTTTCGACTTATTAAATAGCACATTTGTTTTATTTCCAAAAACTGCATCCATAGCAATTCCATAACGATTACAAAGCAAAACCGTTTCATCAATAGAAAATTTACTTTTCATTGAGACCCTTCGATGTGAAGCATCATAGCTAATATTTAAAATTGTTGCAATCTCATCAATTAGAGACGTTTCTTTAGATAATTGTTTTCTAATTGCTTTTAAAAGTAATTCTTGATTTGTCATAATTTGTGATAATCACAAATATATAAAATTTATTTATTATTTATCGCCAAAATAATTGTGTTAATCACAATAATTTTGACTTGTAATTTTAAATCAAATTAATTATGAAAACAAAAATGATAATGCTAATGATTGTAATATCTAAAATTATTTATGCACAAGATACAATCGTAAAACAAGGAAGAATATGGCAAAATAATTTTTCAAAAGAAAAATTGACACCTATTTTAAGTGTTTCACCAATGTCTAGAAAAACAGAAAAAGTAAATGGTTTAGTAATTGGTTTTGGTCATGTTGACAATAAATTAGTTGAAAAACAAACCATCAACGGCATTAATGCAGAACTAAATCCAGCTCCAATACTTGGTGGATTTATGGCTTTAATGTATGTAATGTACTTACCAGAATCATTATCTAAAAATCGTAAAATTAGAGTTGAAGATACTTTACATTATACTAAAAAACCTGATTTCATAATACCAAATTGGGATAAAACACCCTATTTAAAATTAAATGGAATTAATTTAAGCTCAGGATGTTTTTTTACAAATACAAGTATGAACGGAATTAATGTCTAATTTGCAAATAAATTTAAAAATTTTAATGGGCTATCTGTTGCCCCATTAGGTACCATGGCAGATAAACAAAATGGTATTTCTGTTGGATTAATAAATGCAAATAACAAATTAAAAGGTATGGTTATAGGAACCTACAATCAGTCATTTGGATTAAAAGGTTTACAAATAGGTTTGATTAATCAAACGATGACCAATCACGGTTTACAAGTAGGAATATTCAACAGGTCTTATTCCAAAGGCTTTCAAATTGGTATTTGGAATAAAAATGCAAAACATACTTTTCCATTTATAAATTGGTGAAATTTAAATTTGTATTCCTTTATTATTAATATTTTAAGAAAAATAAAAATCCCGATTCAAATTCTTGAATCGGGATTTCTTTTATAATCTGTAATAAAATATTATTTTCTATCGTCGCGTCTTTCAGGACGTGGTCCACGATCTTCTCTCGCAGGAGCATTTTCGTCTCTTGGAGGTCTTGGCATAAGGGCTTTTCTAGACACTTTTTCTTTTCTAGTTTTAGGATCCAATCCTAAGTATTTCACTTGAAAAACATCACCCATATTCACTACATCAGAAACATTTTCAGTACGTTCCCAAGCCAATTCCGATACGTGTAATAAAACTTCGTTTCCTGGAGCCGCCGTATATTCTACAACCGCACCAAAATCCAACATTTTAATTACTTTCACTTCATAAGCTTCTCCATTTGTGGTTTGAAAATGATAGAATCAATTTTAGCCAAAACTGCAGCAATTCCGTCTGGGTCTGTACCTAGAATTTCTACAATTCCCATTTCGTTTTCTTCGTTAATAACGATAGTACAACCGGTTGCTTTTTGCAATTCTTGAATTACTTTTCCACCAGGTCCAATCAAAGCTCCAATAAAGTTTCCAGGAATAGTACGCATCAATATTTTTGGAGCATAAGCCTTAACATCCGCTTTTGGTTGCGCTAAAGTACTTGTTAGTATGTTCAAAATATGTAAACGACCATCACGAGCTTGAGCCAAAGCTTGCTCCATGATTTCATATTTCAAACCGTCAATTTTGATGTCCATTTGACAAGCTGTAATACCTTCTGAAGTTCCAGTTACCTTGAAATCCATATCTCCTAAATGATCTTCATCACCTAAAATGTCAGACAAAACAGCAAAACGTTCTCCGTCAGTAATCAATCCCATCGCAATTCCAGAAACAGGACGAATCATTTGAATACCAGCATCCATTAATGATAATGTTCCAGCACAAACCGTAGCCATTGAAGATGAACCATTCGATTCTAATACTTCAGAAACCACACGAATCGTATAAGGACAATCGGCAGGAATCATGTTTTTCAAGGCACGTTGCGCCAAATTTCCATGACCCACTTCTCTTCTTGAAGTACCTCTTAACGGACGCGCTTCTCCTGTTGAAAATGGTGGGAAATTATAGTGTAAATAGAATTTTTCTTCTCCTTGTTCAGATGGTGAATCAATTTGATTTGCTTCTCTAGATGTTCCTAAAGTTGCTGTAGCCAATGCTTGAGTTTCTCCACGGGTAAACAATGCTGAACCGTGAACCGATGGTAAATAATCTACTTCACACCAGATTGGACGAATCTCAGTAGTTTTTCTTCCATCCAAACGAGTTCCTAAATCTAAAGTTACGTTACGAACTGCTTCTTTGTTCGTTTTATAAAAATATTTAGAAACTAAATCGCCATTTTCTGCCAATTCTTCTTCTGTAAATAAAGTTTTCACTTCTTCTTTTACAGCGTCAAATGCAGCCGAACGTTCGTGTTTAGCTGAACCTTTGCTAGCAATAGCATAAATTTTATCGTAAGCCGCAGCTTTTACTTTAGCGTAAATAGCTTCGTCT
>CAIRNC010000105.1 GCA_903879875.1 uncultured Bacteroidota bacterium | reverse complement strand
TTTCCTGTACCATCGTCTGCTGGTGAGCTATCTGTAATTAAAACTACTCTTCCTGCAAAATAAGTTGCTGAAGCACACATAACTTTTGTTGTACTCGCAGTGGTTACCGCATTTTGAAAAATCAATCCTTTTGCAGTAGCATTGGCAACGGTGTTTAATTTTATAGTTGCACCATTGCTGAATTTAAGTTTTGAAACCACACCTTGAGAACCATTTAATATTTTATTGGTGGAATCGACCAATAATTTTGTTGATGTTTCAGATATGTTTGTCAACTCTACCGTTAAACCAAAAGGGTTTGCTTGAACGCTATTGTTTGTCATTAAATCATTCCAAATTGCTGGCGAATCTTTTCCATCATTATTTCTATCAGAAACGTTGTGGTCTGCAATCATAAATAAACCTCCACCATTTTTTACAAAATTCATAATTGCCGTTTTTTCAGAAGCCGTGAATAAAATATTAGGTTCATCAACTACGTAAACATCATATTTTGACAAATCTTGTGCATTTGCAGCGTTTCCATAAGTTATTGTACCACCTGCAACCAAAGATTCTACCGAATGTCCTTGTTTTGTCAATGCAATTCCCCATGCAGATAATCCGCCTTTCCAATAGGTTTCTGGTGTTGTTGCGGTTACTGTTGATGCAGCTGGAGAAGGAAAACGTAAAGGAGTTCCGCTGCTGTTTTCAGAAATAATCCAATCGGCATTTCCTGCAGTTTCTGCTTTTATGGCATCAAAAAGGAATTTTTTTGGAGTTACAACTCTTGCTGTAGTAGTTTCGTTGCTGTTTTGAGTAGTGGTTTGATTGGTAATTTCATTGGAACAAGAAAAAAGTAGCCCTGTAAATGCAAAAAGAAAAACGGATTTTTTAATTAATTTCATAGTAATTGGATGTGATTTATGTTAAATTATTTTTCAAAAATATACTATTTTTTTAGAAACACGAATAATTTAGATTAAAAATGAAGAAATTGGTCATTACCGCCAAATAGAGGCTTCCAAAATACTATCGAAATCATGGGTTTTAATAAAATAAACCAATCTTATGATGTGATAAACTACTAAGACTCCGGCTAAAAAATAGGCTAGTTTTCTATTGTATAAAATGGAGTTGCCGTATTCTTTTTGGGTATTTAGCTCCAAAAGTAAAACCACAAGGGAAACCAAACAAAAAAGGATTAAAAAAGGCCCGAAAGCATGAAAGGAAAGACTTTTGTGGAAATCCCCTTCATAACAATAGACCATTGATTTTGTAATGCCACAACCTGGACAAGGCAATCCAGTAAGCATTTTGAACGGGCACAAGGATTGTGCTTTTTCTAAATGATTGTCGCCATCAGAAAGCATAAAAAAAAACGGAAATAGCAGTGTTAAAAAAGCACCGATAATTCCGTAAATTTTACGCGTACGTTTGTTATTATTTGTATAATTTGTTGATGTCACTTTGTACAATCATTGCGGCAACCATTGGAAAAATAAAGCCTAAAACCATTAATAAAACGGTGTCGTCTTTTTGGAATGAACCCGTTCTTTCATATACTTTTGGCAAACCTTCTTTTCCTGCTAAATAAAAGAAATATAAGTTTATCGGGTAGCAACATCCTGCAAATACAGCAATTGGCGTAGCTATAACTTCGCGTTCGGCAACGGCGTTGAACACTTCAGCAGCTTTAACGTTCCAATAAATTAAATACAATCCGCAGGTTAGCAGTCCAAAAATCAATACTAAAACTGGGTCAACTTTAAAATACGGAATAGGCTTTTGTGGCACATTCCAGGATTCGGTGGGTGGTACAATATTCATTTATAATTAGGTTAAGGTTGTTTCAATTGTTTTCAAAAATAGTAAAATATATAATATTAAAGTTTTTTTCGTGTTAAAATAATAGGGCTTTAAACTGAGTAGACTAATCAATTATGGCACACCGATGACACAGATTAAACGGATTTTCGCTGATTATTGAATAAAAATTAATGTTTTCTGCGTTTCCATTTTTAATTTGATACAATTAACGAATTGACATCTATTGTACTTTTAGCATTCTATAATTTGCTGTATTTTTCTTTGATTTTATTGACAATTACTTGTGCCAAACGCTCGTGGCTTTCAAATGTCCAGCCTGCAATGTGTGGGGTGAGGAGCACGTTTTCGGCTTGTAACAAATAAGCTAAGGCTGCTGGAATTTCAGGAGTTTCCACCTTCTTAGTATCGTCAGGAAACAAGCTTTCAAAAGTTAATTTTTCGTATTCTAAAACGTCTAATCCAGCTCCTACTATTTTTTTGGATAGTAACGCCTGAACCAAATCATCCGTTACGACTGAATTTCCTCTGGCGGTGTTGATGAACCAAAATGGTTTTGCAAAAGCATTGATAAAATCGGCATCAATCATTTTGTCTGTGGAGGGATTCCATGGGGTGTGCAGGCTCACTACGTCAGCTTTTTGTTGCAATTCTGATAAAGAAACTTGTCTGGCATTGGCATCGCCAACCTGATTTAGAATGTCGTAGCACAGGACCTCCACATCAAATCCTTGCAGTTTTTTGGCAAATGATTTTCCCATGTTTCCATACCCGATTATGCCGATGGTTTTGCCTTTCAGTTCGTGTCCTCTGTTGAATTCTCGGTTCCAGTGTCCTGCTTTTATTTGGCTGTGGGCTTTGTTTAAATGGTTCATTAACGACAATAGCATTCCAAGGGCTTGTTCGCCAACGGCATTGCTGTTGCCTTCGGGAGCGGCTATAAGTTGGATGTTCTTGTTTGTAGCGCAATCACAATCGATGCTTTCGAGCCCCGCTCCTACTCTAGCGATGAATTGCAGTTGTGTCGCTTTGTCCAAAAAGGCGGCATCTATTTTAAATCGGCTACGGATAACGATGCCGTGATAGTCGTGAATTTTGGCTTCGATTTCTTGTTTGGAAGAGGTGAAATCTTGGTCGTTTTGGAAACCGGCTTCTTGCAACTGTGCTAGGAGCAGCGGATGATTGCTATCGAGGTGAAGAATTTTTATGTGGTTCAAAGTGGATGGGTTTTTAGGTTGTAGGTCTTAGGTTGTGGGTTTTAGGTTGTAGCAAATGTATAAAATATTTTTAGAAAGATTGTGAGTTATCGTGATTGGATAAAGGCTTATTGGGTTTGGAATTCCCACAGTTGAAACTGTGGGTTATACTGACAGCAATCGTTTTTTTTGTTTTATGGAAATTGGTGGTTTGGTAGTGTTTTAGTGTAAATAAAAATTAATGTTTATTGAAATCCTATTTTTTGCGTTAGAAGTTTTTGCGCCCATTAATTACTTATTCTTTAAATTTTGATGCTATACAATTTATTGATTTAGAGTTAATGCATTAATATCAAATCTACCATTAGTAATTTGTATAGTTTCTGATGGGTTATCTTTATTATATAAAGTGCAATTGAAAGTGCCAGAAAAAATTGCTATTCCATATCCTAAATCCGAACGAGTAATTTTAATTATACCTGAGTTATTAGATGAATAGTATGTATTTAATACCCCATTCTTTTTTATGTATGCAAAAATTTGATTGTTATTTGGTCCATTACTATGTAATTCACCATTCGATTGACCAATAATATAATCTCCAATTCCTGTTTGCATGTTTTTAATCCATACAAATACACTCAAATTTTCAAAATCTTTTTTATTAGAAATATCAATACCCCAATAATCATTTTTATTTGGCCAAAAGCTATTGCCTTGCCTTTGATATAGTCCGTAATTAGGAGACCCTCCTATAGCTTGGCTTCCGTTTTTAGGTATTAAAAGTTCCCCATTAATGTAATAACCTGCTGTATTGGCTCCGATGGTGGTTGCTGGTGGTAGTTGGTCTTGTGGTGTAGCGTCGTTTTTGGTGCAAGCACTCAAAACGAGAATAAATAGAAGTACCAATAGATTTTTCATTTATTTATTTAAATTAATCTTTTGTAAAAGATTGTGTTTCTAATTTTGAGAAGCCGTTGTGTTTCGTAAAGGCTTTCTCTTTTTTATGTGTATACTTTATACAAAGATACTTGGTTTAAAAAAAGTATATCAACTATTCTTGCAACTAAAACCTACTGGTTGTTGAAATCCTATTTTTTGCGTGAGGGATTGCAGCTGGCTACCGAAGTAGCGCGGAAAGCCCGACCGCAGTTGCTGAAGGGGCTGCCTCGGCTTTATGTTGCTCTAGCCCCTTTAGCAACTGGGGTCACGCCCCTATTATGATTTTTGATTTCAGATTGCTGATTTATGATTGTTGATTGCTGATAACTGATAACTGACAACCGATAACTGACAACCGACAACCGATAACTGATAACTGACAACCGACAACCGATAACTGACAACCGTCAACCAATAATCAATGCTGCTTATTCTTTTATCTTTTTTAGTGAGGTTTTGATTCCTTTGATTAAAGAGGAGCTGAAACCGTTGTGTTCCATTTCGTTGAGCCCTACAATGGTGCAACCTTGGGGCGTTGTTACTCGATCGATGAGTTGTTCGGGATGTATTTTTTCGACCAATGCCATCGTGGCGGCACCTTTGGCGGTTTGTGAGGCTATAGATAGCGCGGTTTGGGCATCGAAACCAATTTCGATTCCGGCTTGCATGGAGGCTCTGATGTAGCGCAAGGCATAAGCCGTTCCGCAAGCGCCGAGAACGGTGGCGGCGTCCATGAGTTTTTCGTCGATTACGGCTACAGTGCCCAGTTGGTTGAAAAGTTCAATGACTTTTTGGGCTTGTGTTTTGTCTTTTTCGAGATAGGAAATGCAGGTGGCTGATTCGCCAAAACGCACGGCTATGTTGGGCATGATGTGTATTATATTGTGCTCCTCTCCTACTCGACTTTGTAACATTTCGATGGACAAACCGCTGACGGCTGAGGCGATGGTTTTGTTTTTTATGTGTGGCAGTATTTCGACCAAAACGGTATCGACTTGATAGGGTTTTACGGTTAGGATAATGATATCGGCACTATCTATGTTGAGGGTGTTGCTGGCAGCTACCGTTATGCCCTCGTTTTCGAGGTGTTGAATGAGGTTGGTGTTGCGACGGGTGATGGTGATGTGGTGGCCCGTAGTGTATTTTGAAATTCCGATAGCTATAGCAACGCCTAGATTGCCTCCGCCGATGATGTGTATGTTCATTGTGATTTTTTTTCCTCTACCCGACCCTCTCCAAAGGAGAGGGAGGCGTGATGTGTTCCTTGTTTCGGGTTGTTGTGTTGTAGCAAATGTATAAAATATTTTTAGATGGGTGTGCCAATGGCGTAGCTGTTATGTTTTAAATCTTTTAGGATAGAAAATGCGGAAATTTTTTGGTGAAGGCTATCGCAAATTTACACACGGACCAACTTGTGCAAGCACTCCCCTAATCCACCTAAAACTACATTTTTAAATTCAGCAAACATCATTACTTAAAAAAGTATATTTGAATTTATAAAAGTTAGTTTGTAAAAATCGACAACAAAAAACTAACGAAAGGTGTTTTCAATCCATTAAATTTAAAATCACCGTTTGACGATACTTATAATTTAGAATAAAATACCAAGTTTCTAGGTTACGTGAATGATAAAACTCTATTTAATTTATTTAAAATAAAAATTATAACACTTAAATTCAATCATTTAATGGTATAAATTTTTTAAGTATATTTGAAAAAAAATAATCATGAAAAAAGTAATACTTATAATTTTAATTATAGTTGTAAATAGTTTAAATGCTCAAAATATTTTTAGAGATGATTTTTCTACTTATACTACTAACCAGGAACTTAATGGTCAAGGAGTTTGGACAAACAATAGCAATGCAGCTGGCGGACTTGGAAGTT
>CAIRNC010000104.1 GCA_903879875.1 uncultured Bacteroidota bacterium | reverse complement strand
TAAATAAATTCCTGTTTTCAGATTTGTCAAATTATCTCAATTACAAAACTAACTTTCCAAATCCGTTGTTGCAGCTTTTACTTGTTGGGCTTATTCTCTTTAGTATTTTATCTCTTTTAAATATTTATATTCGTTTCCAGATTTAAATAAAACATTATTATCCCAAAATTCAGTGTCATTAAGATTGTCATTTGAAAAAGTCCAATCAGTTAAACTACCAATTTGTTCAACAACAGTGCTTCCAAATGAGTCGTCTTTTACTTGAAAAGGAGGGAAGTATATCCATTCATAAAAAACTTTAGAATCATCAAATGCTACAAAATAATGAATCGTCTTTAATCCTTTATTATCTGTGGCAAGTATAGGATTAATAACAACCTTTCTTGCTTTTGAAAATAATAAAGAATGTTCGGAAATTGTTGAATACTGTTCCGGCTTTTTGTTTTTCAACAATAGGTAGTTTGGTTTAAAAACCTCTTCAATCATTTTTTTTTCATATTGCGAATTTTGTATAGCGTTTTCATTTTTCATTTGATTAGCTACAATTTCATAAAGCCCAATATAATCTCTGTCGTTGGCTTCATCAGTTTGCCAAATTGTCTTTCCATACTTTTCCCAATCAGGGTCTTTTTTTAAATCAAGTACTTTTTTAAATTGGCTAGTCTCCCAAAATTCAGGATTAAATTCAGAAGTATTCTCTTTGAAAAAGTTCCATTTTTGAAGATTATTAAAGAAATTTCGTTGGCCATCTGTTATTGTTTTAGCTTTGAAATAAGTAACGCTAGATTTTTCGTAATACCATTTTTGATTGTGCTTTACACCTTTGACTATGTAGCTATAAGTTTTAGGTATGCTGTCAAGATAACTTTCATCCTTGATATCCATACTAGTAATTATATTTACATTTTTATCTTTTTTATTGTCTGTTAAAGTTTTTAAACCTTGTGTTGAAACTTGTTCTAAAAAGAAGGAGATAAATTTTGTGTTATCAATATTGAAAAGTGTTTGATATGAGTTGTCAATATTGATATTTTTGTCCAAAGGTGAAATTATATTTTTCAAAGATTGTTTATCATTTGATTCTTTGAAATAGGTATTCATTAAAGCATCATATCTTTCTTGTATCAGATGCTTTTCTCTTTTGAGCGTTGGGCTGTTGGAGGCAATTGTGAATATAATTTCATCAAGTGCTTGTGATAACGCATTATTTAAAGTACAATTAATTGATTGGTCATTGCAGGTAAATTCAAAACCTGGATTGTTCCAGTCGCCTGTATATGCTTTATTAAGCAAAATTGAATTAGTAATATTGTCATAAAGCTGAATTGTAATTTTAGCATGACTTATTTTACTTTCTTTATACAGTTCAATTGATGAAAAATTTAAGACATATTGAAGTTTTTCATTCTCTGAATAACTTTTTAACTCATTTAAAGTTTCGTTGCTTTTTGCATCTTTAAGTTTAATAAGGGAATTAGGGAATTTTTCGAAAAAGCGGTATGCTAAAAAATGTTCTGAAATTAAACTTGCTTGTTTGAAAAAGTCTAAATTTTTAGAAAACTCGATTTCACTTTTAGTAATAATTTGAATATTCTCTGGTTGATTTTCGAATTCAGAAGGGTCAAGGTTTCTTTCTTGTTCTGATTTCTTTATATTTTTTTGAATTTCTGCATTATAATTTAATACTTCTTTGGCAAATGCTTTCTCATATTTTGTCACGTTTGGAGCTAGAATTAGAACTTGTGGTTCATATTTTGTTTGTCCAAAAGTTGTTGTTAAAGTAAATAGAAAAATTAGCATTGTAATATTTCTCATAATTGTCGTTTAGTTTTTTTTGCCTTGCAGGTAACTATTAATTTATATTACTATTAACTCCTGAAATTATAGTTCGTTTAAAATTTAACTTTTACTTTTTTAAAATTTCCGTTTTCATCTTCTTTCCATTTATCTTCTCCAATTAAATAATAGTGTCCATTTTCTAAAATTATTCGATTTTGTAAATCCTT
>CAIRNC010000103.1 GCA_903879875.1 uncultured Bacteroidota bacterium | reverse complement strand
TATTTCCACCATCATAATTATCTCCTTTCATAACGAATATCCCACACATACGCAAAGCCTCTTCTAATTTTCTTCCTTTGCTGTTTCATTTATAATTTATCGGCAGGAATAAATGGAGTACGATTTCCACTCGCTTTTTGGGTTTTTTCCTACGGAGCACTAAACTTGATTTTAAAAAATAAAATAAAATATTTATTTATAGCCTCTATTGCAGTGCTAATTCACGTTTCTTTAAGTTTTTCATTGATTTTTTTATTTTTATTTTATCTTACTAAATATTTTTCAAATAGGAATGTATTATTTATAATACTAATCATTGTTTTTATTTTTAGTTATGCATTACCCAGCTTTATCAACACCTATATGAGTTTTTTTGGGTCTTCAATTGAAAATAAAATAAATGGATACACTGGAGACGATTTTATGGATACTCGTGAAGAAAATGTCAAAAATTGGAATTGGTATGTTCAATTTAATTTGTTTGGAACTTATTATTTTTGCGTTGCATCATTAATACTATCTAAAATAAAATTTTTTAAAATAAAATTTGACACCATTTCAAATAGATTATTTGGATTTTCTGCTTTTATGTTAATTCATAGTCTTTTATCTGGAAGTGTAGTGGATTCAATTAGTAATAGATATAATATATTATTTAATTTATTTGGATTGATTTATATTTTTTATTTATCTGCAAATAATTACAATAATAAATTTATTAAATGGTTGAATTATATTTACATACCAATTATTATTATAAATATTTTGGTAAAGTTAAGGGGTGATTTATATACATTAAGCCCTGTATTAGTTTTTGGAAATGCAGTTTCAATATTTTTCGTAGACGCTACTGAATCAATACAAGAGTTCTTTTTCTAACAATAAAATTAAAATATGAATTTTAAAACAGTTTTAGCTAAAAATTATGTCAATTTCAGGGGTTGGTCCTCTCATCGTAAAATTGTATTATTTGAATCTGATGATTGGGGATCTATTAGAATGCCTTCAAAAGAAGTTTTTGATACTTTAAATAAAGCAGGCATTGACGTAAATAGAAGTTATTTTACCAAAAATGATTGTATTGAGAGTTTGGACGATTTGGACGAGTTATTTAATGTATTAACCACCTTTAAAGATAAAAACGGAAATTATCCTTCCATTACTGCCAATTCTGTATTAGCGAACCCAGACTTTGATAAAATTAGAGAATCTGATTTTAAAGAATATCATTATGAAAAAATCGACAAAACCTATCAAAGTTATTACGGAAATACGCATGTACTTGAAAAATGGAAAAAAGGAATTGAAGACAGACTACTTTATCCACAATTTCATGGAAGAGAACATTTAGGGGTTTGGGAATGGATGAGAGCGATTCAATCTGATGAACAAGAGCAATTCTGTTTTGATAATAAAGCCATTGTAGGTTCTGGTATCAGAAAGTCATTAAATCGTCGAAAAGATTACACAGCTGCTTTTGATTTTGTTTCTGAGGAAGAACGTTTAAGCCTAATTCCTATTCTTGAAGATGGTTTACGTTTATTTGAAGAAACATTCGGATTTAAATCAAAATCTTTCGTGGCTCCTAGTGCTATACGAGGAGAATATTTAGATTCGTATTTGTCAAAACATGGAGTTTTGTACCATCAATTGGGAGGGCAATGGATTCCAGATGGAAAAGGCCAATTGGTTTTCAAAAACAGATTTTGGGGAGATTCTAATGAATTAGGACAATTATATTGGAGAAGAAATGCCACTTTTGAACCTAGTAGAAGTCCAGATTTTGATTGGGTAAACAGTTGTATGAAAGAAATTGAAATTGCTTTTAGATGGGGGAAACCAGCTGTTATCAATTCCCATAGAGTTAATTTTATTGGATCAATTTTTAAAGAAAATCGAGAAAACGGATTAAGATTATTGTCGTATTTATTAAAAGCAATGTTGAGAAAATGGCCTGATATAGAGTTCATGTCGAGCGATCAACTAGGCGATTATATGACTCAAACTATAAAGAAATAGTTTTAATGTTGAATGTCCTTAAAAAAAATGTAATTAATATTCGTGGTACAAAATTATCTCGAAAGTTATTGGTACTTGAATCAGATGATTGGGGCTCAATTAGAATGCCTAGTAAAGAAATTTACAATTCATTATTGGCTAAAAAATCAATTGAATTAAATGATGTTTTTTCTAAATATGATGCTTTAGAAAACAGCATTGACTTTGTCGAATTATTCAATGTTTTGTCAAAACATAAAGACTTTAAAGGCAACCCACCTATTATAACCGCAAATACGGTAGTAGGCAATCCAAATTTTAATAAAATTAATCAATCAGGTTTTTTAGAATATCATTTAGAAACTTTTTTAGAAACTTATAAAAGTTATCCCAATTCAACAGATGCATTTGCAATTATGCAAGATGGAATAAAGGAAAAATTATATTTCCCACAATTTCATGCTCGTGAACATCTAAATTTACCAATTTGGATGGAATTATTGCAAAATAATAATAAGGCTTTCATAGATGCATTCAATTTAGGTTGTTTCTCTATAGACTTTAATGACCCGTCCAATAGAAGGAATAATCTTATGGCTGCTTATGACTATAATTCTATAGAAAGTTACGGAATTATTAGAGATGGAATAAATGAAGGAT
>CAIRNC010000102.1 GCA_903879875.1 uncultured Bacteroidota bacterium | reverse complement strand
ATGACTGCCGAAATGATAAATGATATATTAAATAATAATTTCTTTACTTCTTCTAGAAAAGGAACAAATAATGAGTCTGGAAAAGGAATGGGATTGCAGTTGGCATTGGATTTAGCCAAAAAAATAAATTGTAAAGTAGCTATTGAAAACGAACAATTTAAAGGAACGGTTTTCCGATTATCCTTTATGAATTAGATTGCTATCCGGCAATTGAATTGCTAATTTGTAAATATTAGAAAGTAATTCTTCACTATCATTGTCCTCACAAAGCAAGAATTCCATTTGATTTTCCGTTTTTTTATAGAACGTTAGCCCTTCAAATTTTTGAGCACTTGTGATAATTTGGGTAAACACTAATCGAAAATCAGGTAACGACAAACATCCGATAAGGCTACCTAGAATAGCGCCATCGGCATAAGTAGAATCGGAAGCCTCAGCCGCTGCTAGAAAGTAAATTTTATCATCTACCAGTAGTGCATCCGTAAAAGTAGCTTTAGTGTTTTGAATGCTAGGCAAAGCTATTGTAGTAAATTTAATCTCTTTCTTTTTGTTGATTTCAAATAGCCCACTTTGACCACTTTCTCCATTGCCTCTTTGGAATAAAATCCATTTTTCATTGTGATACATTGCACCTTCAATATTAAAATCAGAATCTGAAATATTGCTTACTACCTTCATCTTTTTGTAAAGTGAAGTAAGGTCTTTTGCTTTTACATTTTTATTTCCAAGATGATAGGAGATTCTTTTTTCTCTTTTTGAAGTGGAACCCGAACCAAATAGATAGAGTTTTTCGCCTTTTTGCGCCAACACTTCAAAGTCCATTTTATCCTTTTTAGAACTATTTTCTTCACTGTCTTCCAATAGTTTTATTTTATGAAGTGTTTTTTCTTGCAGCTTGTATTGATATAAAAACGAACTGTTGTCTGAAACTAAATACAAAACATCACCTTTTAAGACAAGTCCTGATGTAGCGCCAATTCCTGCAATTTGAAATTGAAAATCTAATGTATAAGGGATCATAAGAATAGGGTTTAAAATGAAATTAGACAGTGCAATTGATGATTATTTCTTCTTTAAATTAGGCAAAAAGTAACAAATAATTCCAATGATGGGTAAAAAAGAGCAAATGTGATACACAAAAATAATCCCTTTATGATCGGCTAAAATACCTAATAAAGCAGAGCCTAATGCTCCCATCCCGAAGGCAAATCCGTAGAAAAGCCCAGATATCATTCCGAGTTTTTTAGGCAATAATTCTTGTGCATACACGATTATTGCAGGAAATGCTGAAGAAATAATAATTCCGATTACAATCATTAATACATCTGTATAAAAAAGGTTGGCATAAGGAAGTAACAAGGCAAATGGAGTAGCGCCAAAAACAGAAAACCATATAATATATTTCCGACCAAATTTATCACCCAACGGTCCGCCTAAGATAGTACCGATAGCATAAGCTATCAGATAAATAAACAAATGAAATTGGGCTTGCTGAATCGAAAGATGAAATTTATCCATTACATAAAAAGTGTAATAGGTAGATAAACTAGCAGAGTAAAAGAATTTAGAAAAGATGACAATCAGCAAAATAGCAATTGAGAGTTGGACTCTTTTTTTTGGTAAATTATGAAAATCAATTATCGGATATTTTTTGTGTTTTCCAACAACAAGATGTGATTTGTACCAAAAAGCAATTTTTGTAATAATCGAAAGTCCAATAACGGCTGCGATAATAAACCAAAGTATGTGTTTTTGAGAATTAGGCACTACTATTAAAGCCACTAATAACGGGCCAAGTGCTGTTCCGAAATTGCCTCCAACTTGAAAAATAGATTGTGCTAAACCGCGTCTACCGCCGGAAGCTAAGTTTGAAATTCGTGCTGACTCCGGATGAAAAATAGCAGAACCTGTTCCGATTAGACAAACAGAAAGCAATATCCAATAGAAATTATCAGCAAATGAAATAGAAACGATTCCCGCTAAGGAGAAAAACATTCCGTAAACTTGAGAAAAAGGCTTTGGATATTTGTCTGTATAATAGCCTACAAAAGGTTGGAAAATGGATGCTGTTAGTTGAAAAGCAAAAGTAATTAACCCGATTTGTGAAAACGAAAGATTATAATTTTGTTTTAATATGGGATAAACCGATGGAATCACGGCTTGAATTAAATCGTTTAATAAATGTGCAAAACTGATAAAAAAGAGTATTGAAAATACCATTTTTTGTCCCGAATCGTTTGTTGTTGTAGTTTTCATAAATTTAAAAAGTAAGTAAAAACCAATGCCAAAAGGCAATTGTTATAAAAGAAATTGGAATTCCAAAACCGACCATCATACTGCTCAGTTTGGGTTTTAACCCATAGGTTGATGCTAGAATTGCCCCTGTAATCATTGGTGCCATAGCAGATTCGGTAATTGAAATTTGTATCATTTCGGAATTTTGATGGAGTAGTAGAACATATAAAATATAAAAAAAGGCAGGCATTAGCATCAATTTAAAAAACAATCCTAGCCCTAAAAATTGCCAATGTTTGCTGTTTCTGTCGAATTTTAATTGCAATCCAACGGCTAGAAGTGCAACTGGGGTAACGGTTGCGCCAAGTTTTTGGAAGACCAATTGCATGACATCACTAAAATCAAAGCCACAAATGTTCATTACACATGCCATTACAAATGTGATAAATGGAGGGAAAAAGGCTATTTTTTTTACAAGAATCGGAAACGAAACTTCTTTATTCGAATATAATGAAGCCACCACAATAGCCAAAGTAGAAAGTACTACAAAAGTGCCAGGTTGATCGACAATGATTGCCGTTTCGAGCCCTTTTTTACCAAATAAAGTTTCAATAATCGGAAATCCAACAAAAGAGGTATTACCCAAACCTGCCGTTAATGTCAAGCAGCCAATTAATTTTCGAGACCATCCTAATGCTTTACCTAATAAACTAAAAAATAGAAAAGCAATCAGAAATCCAATCCAAGCAATTCCGATAGGATACAATAGCTTAATGGATAAATCTATTTTGGGAATATAATATAACGACAAGGCTGGAAGCGCAATATAAATAACGAATAGGTTAAGTGTTTTATAGCTATTGGCAGGAAAATCTTTAACCCTTTGCAATACAAAACCAACAAGTAAACAAAGAAAAATAAGAATAATGTTTTCCATAGTTTTAAAAAGTGCTGCAAAAATACTACTTTAAATGTTTTGCTTTAAAATTTTAATTTTAGTTTAGGATAAATATTTTTTTGATGCTAATTAGCGCAATTCGGGTTTAAATACTAATTTTACTAAATAGAATTTTGTTTTTATTAATACTTATGACAAATAAATCGGCTCTTCACGAAAAACCTGGGATTGATTCGCCTGAGAGCATTAGTGCCGTTTCAGTTGGGCAAATTCAGCACTTTAGGAAAATTCAACCTGCTGCAAATGAATTGATTTCTGGAATATTGGAAGGAAATATTACGGCATTAAGCAGAGCAATTACCTTGGTAGAAAGTACAAATCCAACTCATTTGGCTAAAGCTAATGAAGTAATAAATGCCTGTTTGCCTCATGCAAACAAGTCGGTTAGAATAGGAATTACCGGTGTTCCCGGAGTAGGAAAGAGCACTTTTATTGAAGCTTTTGGTAAACATTTGACAAACTTAGGAAAGAAAGTTGCCGTTCTTGCAGTGGATCCGAGCAGTTCCCTTTCGCACGGAAGTATTCTGGGTGATAAAACCCGAATGGAAGAACTGGTAAAAGACAAAAACGCCTACATCAGACCTTCAGCTGCTGGAGAAACTTTGGGCGGGGTAGCTCGAAAAACGCGAGAAACCATCACACTTTGTGAGGCTTGTGGCTTTGATGTTATTATTATTGAAACCGTTGGAGTAGGGCAGAGTGAAACCGCTGTTCATAGCATGGTTGATTTCTTTTTATTATTGAAAATTTCGGGTGCAGGCGATGAATTGCAAGGCATAAAACGAGGAATAATGGAAATGGCTGATGCGATTGTCATCAATAAAGCAGACGGTGATAATAAAACTAAAGCGAAATTAGCAAAGGCAGAATTCGGAAGGGCTTTGCATCTTTTCCCATCCAAAAAATCAGGTTGGACGCCAACAACTTCCACTTGTAGTGCGATAACTCACGAAGGAATTCCAGAAGTTTGGTCGGGAATTGAACAATTTCTTTCTCTCACAAAAGAAAATAGTTATTTCTTTGAAAAGCGCGCAGATCAAAATCAATATTGGATGTTGGAAACCATAAACGAGCAATTAACTAATCATTTTTATAATCATCCTGAAATTCAACAAGCCTTGGAAGTACATAAAAAGGCAGTACAAAACAATGAAATTTCCCCTTTTGCTGCTGCTCAGATTTTGTTAGAAAAGTATTTTATAAAATAGCTTTTCTAAATAAATGTAACGGATTTCAATATCTTTACTTCAAATATTAAAAATTGCAAACAAGCAAAACTTCAATTACAAATCTTCAATGGCTATAAAAAATAATTTAGAGCGAATAAAAGCTTCATTACCAGCAAACATCACCTTAGTTGCAGTTTCTAAAACCAAACCGATTTCCGACTTGATGGAAGCTTATCAATCAGGTCAGCGTGTTTTTGGAGAAAACAAAATCCAAGAAATGACCGAAAAATGGGAAACGATGCCGAAAGACATCGAATGGCACATGATTGGACACGTACAAACCAACAAAGTCAAATTCATGGCTGAATATGTAAGTTTGATTCATGGTGTGGATAGTTTTAAATTATTGCAAGAAATAAACAAACAAGCCCTGAAGCATCAAAGAATAATTAATTGTTTACTGCAAATACACATTGCCGAAGAAGAAACTAAATTTGGTTTAGACGCATCGGAACTCAATATATTATTGACTTCAGAAGCATTTAAAGACTTAAAAAATATTAGAATAATTGGTTTGATGGGAATGGCTACTTTTACAGAAAATGAAAGTCAAATAAAAAAAGAATTTCTTCATTTGAAAGCGATATTTGAGACTTTAAAACCCCAACCTACAACCTATAACCTACAACCTTCAACGCTTTCAATGGGAATGAGTGGCGATTATCAACTTGCAATTGCTTGTGGTAGCACAATGGTTCGGATTGGAAGTAGTATCTTTGGGGGACGAATCTGATTTTTGATTGACGATTAACGATTATTGATTTCAGATTAGACATCTGAACACTAAAAACTGAACATTAATAACTTATTTTGTACGCAATACTAGACATAGAAACCACTGGAGGGCAATTTAACGAAGAAGGAATTACGGAAATCGCCATTTATAAATTTGATGGTCATGAAGTGGTGGATCAATTTATCAGTTTGGTGAATCCTGAAATTCCGATTCAGCCTTTTGTAGTAAAATTAACGGGAATTAATAATGAGATGTTGAGGTTGGCTCCAAAGTTCTTTGAAGTTGCCAAACGCATTATCGAAATTACTCAAGATTGTATCATAGTAGCACATAATGCTTCTTTCGATTATCGAATTTTACGAACAGAGTTCAGACGTTTAGGTTACGATTTTCAAGCAAAAACACTTTGCACTGTTGAATTAGCCAAAATTGTAATTCCAGAACAACCTTCTTACAGCTTAGGAAAATTAGTGAGAGCACTAGGAATTCCTATGGCAGATAGGCATCGCGCTAGTGGTGATGCATTGGCAACCGTAAAATTGTTCAAAATGCTATTGGACAAAGACTTGAATAAAGAAATCGTTGCAGCGCATATTAAATTTGAAATCCAAAAAGGTATCGCTCCAAAATTATTGGACATTGTAGCAAGTTTGCCTGCCAAAATAGGTGTTTATTACATTCACGACGAACAGGGAAAACTGATTTACATTGGCAAAAGCCGCAACATAAAAAAACGCATCAATCAGCATTTTACAGGAACTACAACCAAATGTAAAAAAATTCAAACCGAAGTTTATACCGTAACCTACGATGAAACTGGCAGCGAACTCATTGCGTTGCTGAAAGAAAGCGAAGAGATTAAAATCAACAAACCTATGCTAAATCGGGCGCAAAGAAAAAGTATTTTTCAGTTTGCACTTTATGCTGAGAAAGATGAAAAGGGCTATTTGAATTTGAAATTACAAAAAGCTGATGCACGAAAAAAAGAAATTACCTCATTTGCTTCGCTGCAAGAAGCAAAAAATGCTTTGTTCAGAATTACAGCACATTACCATTTGTGCCAAAAATATACAGGATTGTACATCACTAAAAACGAATGTTTTCAGTATAAAATAAAAGAGTGTGATGGAGCATGTATTGGCAAGATTTTACCTGAAGAATACAATCAAAGAGTTCAGGATTTTATCGAAAAAAATAGCTTCGAGGATAACAATATGATACTTGTTGATAGAGGACGAAATGGTAGCGAACACAGTGCCGTTTTGATTGAAAATGGAATTTATAAAGGTTACGCTTTTTATGATTTGAATTACCAAATTACCAATATCGAAATCCTAAAAAACATACTTGTTCCAATGCAAAACAACCGTGACACTCGAAATATTATTCAAGCTTATATTCGGAAAAGTAAAACTTTGAAAGTGATAAAATTTTAAAACTTTTTGATTAAATCATAAATGAAATATCTAATAACAATCGTCGGCCCTACAGCTATTGGGAAAACTTCCTTGAGTATTGCTTTGGCACAACATTTCAATTGCGAGATTGTTTCGTGTGATAGTCGTCAGTTTTTTAAAGAAATGAGCATTGGAACTGCAGTTCCTTCTAGAGAAGAACAGGCTGCTGCCCAACATCATTTCATTCAAAACAAATCTATTTTTGAGAACTATACTGTTGGCGATTTTGAACGAGAAGCCATAGAAAGTATAAAAGAATTGCACCAAAACAACAATTATGCAATTATGGTGGGTGGTTCAGGCTTGTATGTAGATGCGGTTTTAAAAGGGATGGATGCCTTTCCTGTAATAAAATCGGAAGTTAGAGCACAAGTGAAACTTGATTTTGAAACCAAAGGGCTTTCCTTTTTGCAAGAAAAATTAAAAGCTTTGGACTTATTCTATTATGAAAAAATAAAAACCGAAAACCCACAAACTTTGCAAAATCCGCAACGGATGATGCGCTTTGTAGAAGTGTGCATCGGAACTGGCAAACCCTATTCTTCCTTTTTGAATCAAAACACTAGAAAGCGGGACTTCACATCGATAATTATTGGTTTAGAAGCCGATCGTGCTGAAATGTATGACCGAATCAATCGTAGGGTGGATATTATGTTAAACGAAGGATTAGTGCAAGAAGCTAAAGAATTGTATCCCAACAAAAATTTAAACGCATTACAAACGGTTGGTTACAGAGAATTATTTGATTTTTTTGACAACAATATTTCACTAGAATTTGCCATTGAAGAAATCAAGAAAAATACCCGACGCTTTTCAAAAAGGCAAATGACTTGGTTCAAAAGAACTGAAAATGTTACTTGGTTTGACTTTAAAACGAGCGCTAAAACAATTGCAGATTTCATTGAAAACAAGCTTTAATTTTAGTGTAAAAAGCCGATTTTTCAGTAGTTATTTTTTTATTTTTTGCAACAAATCTACTTCCCAATCTTGATGGTTTTTATACCACAATTGACCTTCAGAAACCGTTAATGGACAATCAAAATTATTGGTATATAAAGCACCAGTTCCTAATCCT
>CAIRNC010000101.1 GCA_903879875.1 uncultured Bacteroidota bacterium | reverse complement strand
TTACGAACGCCATGGAGTAACCGAAATCGAAAAAGCTTTTGAATTGCAATGGGATCCTGGAAAATCACGCGTGATGACGACCAAATATTGCATCAAATATGAATTGGAAAAATGCCCAAAATACCACAAAGATACGTTGGGTGTTAAAGTAAAAGAGCCTTTAGTCTTGAAGCAAGGAGAGCTAGAATACAAACTGAAATTCAACTGCAAACCCTGCGAAATGGAAATTTGGGAAAAAGATGCTGAGTTTGAAATTGAAGAGGATTAAGGTTTTATTTTGATTCTTTTTCATTGAAAAAAGCAAGCTAAAACATTTCTCAACTATTTTTTTTACAATAATAATTTGAATTTAAAAATAGATTCTTATTTTAGTACAAAATAAAATAAACAGATGAAAATACTTGGAATTGGTTCTCGCATCAATCATCCCGAATTGGGAAAAGGCGTGGTTACAAATGTTTCTAACAAAGAATATTGGGTAACTTTTATAGAAAACGGATTAGAAACTATTGCACTCGACAGCTATTTTGAAGTCATAGAAGCCTCAGAAAATGAAGTCGATACCATTAGTCTATATGATGTAGAAAACAGTTTGCGTTCCATTTTAAAAAAATGGTCGGATGTTTCAGAAATTGTACCTATAGCTGACAAATGGAAAGGTGGAAAAATGATTTTAGACCCTGGACAAGCGGGTTTAGCGGCTAAGGAAATTCCAATAGATGCTTTTTTTCACAAAATCATAATGGTACGTGATCGGTTGCGGGTGATGGAACAAAAAATAAATTCGAGCTCCATAGAAGAAATTGAAAAGATAGAATTACAACAATACATCACTCGAATTTACGGTAGCTTAACCACTTTTAATGTCCTTTTTAAATCGACTACCGATTATTTTGTTGGTGAAAAATCAAAATAGAATTAAGCTAACTTTAAGTTGTATTTGGTATTTAAAATGTACATTTATCAAAATAATTTAAACTAAAAACTATGAAAAAAATACTTTTAACTGTTATTGTACTTATTGCTGTTGTAATTGGTTGTAAAACTAGCGGAAACTCTAGTGATACCAAAAAAATAAGTACCGTATTTGAATCGAAAAGTGGAAGTTCTGTTACAGGTACAGCTGTTTTTATTGAAAAAAATGGCAAAGTAACTTTTACAGCACATTTGTCAGGTTTGAAACCGGGCGTTCATGGTATTCATATTCATGAAAAAGCGGATTGCTCGTCTCCAGATGGAAAAAGCGCAGGCGGACATTGGAATCCTACATTCAAAAGTCATGGAAAATGGGGTTCTGACAACTACCATCGTGGTGATATTGGCAACTTTACAGCTGATGAAAAAGGTAATGGAACCATTACAATGACTACCGATGAATGGTGCATTGGTTGTGCTGATGCGACAAAAGATATTCTAGGAAAAGGATTAATTGTTCATCAAGATCCTGACGACTTTACATCTCAACCTGCTGGAAATGCGGGTTCAAGAGTGGCTTGTTCAGTCATAATAAAATAATTATTTAGGCATATTTAAATTTAACAATAAATTAAAAAAGGGCTAATGTAAAACATTAGCCCTTTTTTATAGGTAATTATTACAAAATGAGATTATTGAACGCTATTTTAATATAGATACTGAGCAATTCATCAATTGACATTTATGATATTAAAAATCAATTGAAAAATGATTGTTCACCCGATTTAAATAATAGTCCACTTTTTGAGTGGCTTTGTTAA
>CAIRNC010000100.1 GCA_903879875.1 uncultured Bacteroidota bacterium | reverse complement strand
CAATTATCTTCGTTTTTCCCTTTTAAATCTTCAAGGAATTCATTCCATTTTTCTATTTTTTCTAAATTGGCCTCTACTACAAATTTCGGGTCATAAATACCATCCGTCATTAACATTAAATAAGAGAAATCTTCTACCAATTTAAAACCGAAACGTGTTGAAAATTTATCGCTTTGAAATATTTCTGGCATTGTAACAAAACGAGTTCCTCCGCCAAATTCTCCAACGTCCAACCAATTCATTAATTTAATTTCGGTTACATCTTTGTTTAATAATCCTATTGGACAATCTCCAACACCAAAAGTTAATATTGCATATCCAAAATCATATTTTTTGACTAAAGCAAAAATTAAAGTTGCGTGTAAATCTTTTAATGGTCTTTCTAGTTTTATTGCAAATTTCTCTAATTCCTTATGAACATACCACGCTGCTTTTGAAAGATTGTCATAAACAAAATGACTTATTTTTTTTGATGAATCTTCATCTGTTTTATTATGATGATTTAAAAGGTTATCGTCAAATTCTTTTAAATATTCCGCCGTAAAGTTTTCTTCAAAATAGGACACCACTAAATCACAAGACATTTTAGAACCTTGCCTTGATAAACTTGCAGAACCAGCTCCATCTGACACTGCTAACACACTCCAACCTGTTTCGTTGATATTCTTGAATGCAAAATCATCATCTCTAAAAGAACCCACATTAGCGTGACTTCTGCCACGTTTAGAAGCTATAACTATATTTTTATCTAAAAAAGAACTAGAAATAGCAACATTATCCTCTTTCCAGTACGAATCATTTTTATCACTTTCAATGTCTTTCCACAATGATTTAGGGTCAGGATTTATAATAATCGTGATTATTTTTTCATTTAATTTAGAATCCTCTAATTCTCCTTCAATTCTAAATAATAATTTTATTTTTAAATCCCCACTTATAATTGGATTACCAAAAAGTAATTCTTCTTCATTATTAAATTCAAGTCCTGAATCGTCTAAATCTTTGATTTCAGAATAAATAACATCATTCCATCCTAACTTAATAAAATCAAGTTTTGTTTCGTACTTTTTATTAACAGTACCATTTGGTAATGAAACTGGTTGTAAAAGAATATCGTCAATTCGAGTTTTTAACTTCCAATTTGCCATAATCATTTTTTGATTTTCTTGAATTATTTTTACTGAATTAATATTCTCTTCCTTAGCAATAAAATCATCAAAAAGCGACAATTTACTGGGTGAAACTTCTATTTTATTTTGAGATAAAAATGCCTGAATATATTTTTTAGTTTCTTCCATAAATTATCCTTGTGTTCTATTTACATCAAAACCACCGTCACCACTTCCATAAGTTCCTTGATTCCCACACCAGGGACAAGTACTTAATTCTTCATCACCAATACAATGAATTTTTTCACATACACAAACAGCAAACGCAATTTGATTGCCACAACAAGGACAAGTTGGACCTCCAATTAATTCATCTGTATTTACCTTTTTGGTAAAATTAGTGTTGTCTGCCAATTCAAAATAAGAATTGTCAACTTGATAAGCACCAACTAACCTATAACTTTTAGTCCCTAATTCAATACCTGCAATACTTGTCGGCGCAATTGTTTTACGGTATTTCATTAAGTAAGGTCTTTTGGTATTTTGACATTTACCATTCAGCACTACAAAATTATCATCTACAAATTGGCGATTAGGTTCTGATTTTGTTAAGTCAATTTTTTCTATAGTTACTCCGTCTAATTTTGCTAATTCAAAACCCGTTGTGTTACTTTCAATACTTATACTACTTGTTTTAATAGAATCTGTGACCCATTTAAAAAATTCTTTATAGGATTGCACATTGGTGTTTTTGAATTCTAATACTGTATCAGTTAATTCACCTAGTAAATGAGCATCAGTATTATTACCAAATGAAACTGCAATTAAATTAGCTGTTCTTTGCCAATTTTGCTTCCATTCATTGATAGCTGCTTTGCTATCATCTGTTGGTACACCATCTGTAAACAGAAATACAATTGGTTTCCAATCTCCTTTTATTTCAAATGTAGTTTTAACAATATTAGTTCTCAATTCGTGCATTAAGTGTCCTAAACCCTTGCTTAATGAAGTTCCACTACCAATAGGGAATTTTGGGGGATAGAAGCTAACAATTTCCTGCAATGGAACTAATGTTTTTGGTTGACCAGCAAAGACAATAATAGATACAAAAACAGTTTCTAAAGCGTGAGGATCTGTTTTCAATGCTTGGATAATTGTTGCTAATCCCTCTTCAACTTGTTGAATAGGTTCGCCAACCATTGATTCTGAAATGTCTATTAGGAAATATATTGGTAATCTTCTCATATTAAAAGAAATTTAAAAGCATTAAAAAAATAATTAAAAGCACAATTTGAGACATATCAATAGACAGTCCTAAACCTACTTGAAAAGGCTTGACAAT
>CAIRNC010000099.1 GCA_903879875.1 uncultured Bacteroidota bacterium | reverse complement strand
GGCGCATCAGTCAAGCCGTGCAACACAATTTTTTGATGGAACTGGGCGAGCGACTCGACATTGCTTATGAAACCAAAGCCGAAAAAGCCTTGAAAATAGCCCTTGCCGAAAAACAAAAACAACTCGAAAACCTAGAAACACAATTGCAGGTTTTTAAAGAAATTCATAAGATAGGATAGGGGTTTTAGGTTGTAGGTTTGTTCTATGGAGTGGGAATATTTTATATATTTGGGGGGATGAAATAAAGCGAAATAAATCTTAGGCTAAAGACCCTTTTTTGGGTTAATATACGAAGATTTGATTCTCCTATTTACTTGTTAGACAACATTCCACAACAACTGTAATTTAAAACTCCAATATGAAACTTCACGAAAAAATACAATTAGCATTAAAAGAAGATGAAAATAAAGAATTTTTATTCAGTCAACTGAATATAATTCGTGAAAATATTTTAGAAGCTGAAGTAAGAATTGGTAAATGTTTTACAGTTTTACTATCACTCATTACAGTTTCTGAATTAATCAATCTAAAAATTATAAGTAAAATAAGTTTCTTTTCAACAGAAATAGGGCAATTGCAATTAGTTTTATTGGCAATGCCAGTTCTAATTTCTTATTATACATATACACTATTTAATCAAATAATTTTGAGAAAATATTTGAGTATTTTATTTTCAAATATTATCAAATCAAAATATAAAACGATAAGCGAATTAGACATTGATTATTTTCTAATTACACATTTGGCAATTAATACAGAAATGATTTTAATTAGCGGTAAAAAGAATTTATTAAAATTTTTAATTGAGCTTTTAACAGCGCCATCAATAATAATTTTTCAATATTTACCACTAGTTTATTCTATCTACATTTTGACGCAAATATATTTACAAGAAAATAATATTGGAATGAAATTTTGGATGAGTTTAATATTGACAATTATATTTTTTACCAAGGCTTTACTCTTACTTATTGCAATGGTAAAAGAAGAAGGTGGGTTAAATAAAATTAGTCAAGATGTAATTGACTCGTATATGAAATAAGAACGTCGCCTTAACCCCCCTCTGGTGCTCGTTTGCAACGAGTACCTACTTTCTTTTGAAATCGAAAACGGAGGGTTTGCAACGCAACAATTTTAAAAACTAACTCTAAGACTCACGTTTGGAGTTCGTTGAAGTGAGTATGTTTTGACATCTTCAATAGAATTATTTGCGGCATTAATTCGGTAATATTCGCTAAGTTCGTTTTGTTTGTTGAATAGATTTAATACCGAAACGCCCAGCTTAAAGACCAAACCCTTTTCAGATGTCCAGCTATAGGTTGTTGACAAATTCACTTGAAAAAAGTTATCTAAATTTTTGTTGTTTGGCAAATTATAATCAATTGTTGGATTGCTTGCATTGCTAGTGTTGACTAGATTACTACTTGGTGTAGTTTCTGGTCGGCCGGAATACCATTTGGAACCTAAAGCAATTTTCAGCTTTTTATATTCGTAAATTCCCGCCCAACTTACCACATGAGTAATTTCAAAATTATTTGAAAAGGTATTTTGTACAATGGTTGGAAAATTATACTTATTGTTATTATAGGAATAACTGAGCCAGGTAACAAAGTGATTTATTCGTTTTTGAAGAAGCATTTCAGCACCCGAAACGGTATAAGATCCATTTGTTTTCACAAACTCTAATTGATTTTGAAATCCTTGACTTGAACTGCTTATTCCATCAACTGTTTTGTAAAAATTTTCAAAACTAAACAACCAATCCTTTTTGGAATACGTTAAATTAAAGGCTATTTGTTTGCTCTTTTGTATTGGATTTGAAGCGTCGTCTGCCAGTTGCCAACGTCTTTTTTCAACCCCAAAATAATCTTTTTGTAAATCAATTATTTGCATACAATTTTGACTTTTAAATTCCCCTAAAATGCCGAAATTTAAGCTTTTAGAAATCCCATAATTGAATTGCAATCTTGGTTCTAAAAGATACTTATTAAATTGAGTAGTGTAATTGGAACGCAAACCAATATTGAAATTTATTTTTGAAATGGTATCATTGCATTTCAACTCCAAAATGATTGCATGCGTTTGCAATACATCTTTTTTTAATTTGTAAAATTGAGGACTATTGATTTCGTCTAAAGTCGTTACCCCTATTTCATTGAATTGGTAACCGTTACTAAAGGTAAATTTCGAATTCAATTTATGATGATTTTCTAATTTAATTCCATTATCTAAAACTAAATTTTCTTGCTTCGAGTTTTGATTGCTTTGTGAATTAGCATCCTCGGCATCAAGTTCATAAGACGAACTATAGGAACTTATTTGGCTACTGTTTTTGGAATTCCACTGATGCGACCAAGAAAAATTTCCACCATAATTTTTTTGATAAATAATATTGCTACCAACTAACATTGCATTTGAAGTTATTGCCGAATGATCTACTTTTAATTGGTCATTTATAGTGATTAAATCGAAAATAAAACGATCTTTTGCTCCAATTTTTTGATCATATTTTATAGATACATCATAAAAATTAAATTTTTCATCGTGATTGTAATCCACAATTTGATTGTTACTAAAATTAGTTATTGTAGTATTTTGAAAAGCTCTATTAAAATATTCTTTGTACGTTGGAAGTTCAATTAAATCGTTAATAGAACGTCTACCTGAAATTTCAACAAATCCTTTTTTATTTACTTTTAATTTAGCATAAATGTCTGCATTAATCATGTTAATTCCTGCACCAAAACTATTCTTATCATTGTTATTTTGATTGGACGAAATAGCCACAACACTTGAAACACTTTCACCATAAAATGCAGAACTTCCGTTTTTAGATATTGAAATTGTATGTGCCAAATTTGGATTAAAAACAGAAATTAACCCAAAAAAATGTCCCGTTTGGTACATTCTAATTCCATTCCATAAAAACAGATTTTGGTCGTGTGTGCCGCCTCTAACATTGATACTCGAAACACTTTCATCTGCACTATTAATTCCAGGGATTTGTTGCATCGTTTGCAAAACATCGGGTTCAATCAAACCGGGTAAAAGTCCGAATTTCTTAGGTTTAATTTCAAATACGCCGTCTATTTTTTTAGAAATTCCTGAAGTTAATATTCTATTGGCTTGAACTACTTCTAATTCTAAAACTTCGGATTCCATAAAAATTTTAGGACAATTTTTAGAAATCAAATCGCTTATTGCTACTTTTTTTGAAATATACCCTACATGACTTATAACAAATGATTTAGAACTCGTATTTTTAAATTCAAAAAAACCTTTTTTATTGGTTTTTGTCCCTTTTAAATTTTCAAATTCAATGTTTGCATTTTCTAAAGGAATCGCATTGTCTTTATCATAAATATAACCGCAAATAGAGTTTGTATCGGATTTATTATTAGAAACAATGATGAATTTATTATCAATATTTTCAAATATTAGTTGGGTTTGTTCGTGTAGATAGTTCAATTTTTCATTCAAAGTCAATCCTCTTTTTGGTGGCTGAATATTGAAAATTAAAATTTCAGTGTCAATATAATTAAACGTAACATGATGTTGTTTTTCAATTGTTTGCAAAATAGTTATTAAAGCAATTGCTTTGCTATTATCCTGAGCAAAACTACTCAAGGCAAAAGCAAAGCAAAAGAATAAAATAATAAAACGTTTAAAAAACATTTATTTTCCCTCGAAAATTATTTGGTTTGAAGTTATTTTTTTTGGTACTAAATGATAAGTTTTTGCTATGATTTGCAAAGCAATATCAATATTATTTGTTGGTAACTTTCCAGTAAATAATTCATCTGAATAATTTGATTTTATAGTAATAGTCACATTGTATTGTCTTTGAATTTCCGCTACAATTGCATTTAATTTAGCTTTGTTAAAAGCAATTTCATTGTTTAACCATTCCGGTTGCAAATTTTCTAAATGCAAATCGGTTTGAATTCCATTTTCAAAACTAACACTTTGACCTTTGGTTAAAATAATTTCTTTCGCATTGTAATTCACTTTAACTCTTCCTTCAAAACAAGTGACATCAAAACGACTTTCTCTAGCTTTTACATCAAATTGAGTACCTAAAACCGCTACTTTACCTAAATCGGTTGTTACTTCAAATCGTTTGCCTTTAGCAACTTTAAAATAAGCTTCTCCTTTTAATTCAAGGTTTCTATTGCTGTTCCAATTCCATTTTTTATATTTAATTTCTGAACCTGAGTTCAAAACTACTTCAGATGCATCAGGTAATGAAAAGGTTGTTTTTTTGCCATTCTCAGCATATTGTGTTTCAGAAACCAAATTTTGTGTCAAAAAAAATGCTGATAGTGCTATGACCAAAATAGCAGCATATTTCAACATCCAATTTCCAAACATTGGAATAACCTTTGGAGTTGCTTTTTTATGGTTTAAAACCTTTTCTAAAACTTTGGCTTCATCAAAATCGGCTACTTTTAGATGAGCGGTGTATTTTTTAATTTTTTCAAACTGTTCAAAATCGGCAGATGCCATAAATTCAGCACGCTCGTTTTCGGTCATTTCGTCATTAAGCCATTTTGCTAAATAGTAATTTTCTTCCATGCTATTTTATCTTATTAAATATAAAACAAGTACAACTTATTTTCCCCTACTTAAATATTAATTTCTTTTCTAAGTTGGACTAAAGCAAGGTGTATTCGTTTTTCAACAGCTTTTACGCTTATTGCTAATTCTTCGGCAATTTCGCTATATTTTTTTCCGTCAATTCGATGCATTAAAAAAGCGACTCTTTGTGTTTCATTTAGATTTTCAATGGCATTCAAAAGTTTACTTTTAAATTCTTTTTCTTCCAAAAGATATTCTGGATTTTGATTGGTTCTATCCATTCCCGAAAAATTATTTTCGTAATTCAAAACCACTTTCTGATGTGCTATTTGATTGAGCGAACTATTATTAGCAATCGTATATAAATAAGATTTTGCTTTTTCTAATGGCACCGAAGCGCAATTTTGCCATAATTTAATGAAGGCTTCTTGTGCCATGTCTTCGGCTTGGTCTTCATTTCCATATTTGTACAATAAAAAATTACGAAGTGGTTTTGCATGATTTTTAAAAAATGTTGAAAAAACACTTTCTTTACATACTTCTGACAATGATGCAGTTGACATTTATTTCTGAATTTTATACCTACAAAGATAATTTTTTTTTGATTTTGGTAGGGACAATATAATGTAAATTGTTTTCTATATATCTAAAACTATTCAAATAAATTGTATTTTGATTTTAAAGGTCATTTTAAAAAATTGTTTTTGAATAAATTAGGTTGAAGTTTGTTTTATTTTGTTTTTAAATTCCAAGCAATATTATTTTGCTTGGAATTTATTTGAGTTTTAAAACCCTTAAAATCAAAGATTATGAAAAATATAAATACAAAAAATGG
>CAIRNC010000098.1 GCA_903879875.1 uncultured Bacteroidota bacterium | reverse complement strand
ATATTACAACAATTGCTTTACAAGCAAAAACGTTAGCTATTTTTTCCTCTCAGCTTGAAAAACATGAATCTTTTATGAGTAAAGTTTTAGAAAAAAAAACCGTAAAAGAAATGTTGTTCTCTGACTTTGATGGTGTGATAAAAAGTCTTGGTGCTTGGGGTGGCGATTTTGTATTGGTTGTTTCTGAAATCAATCCATCTACTTATTTTAAAGAAAAAGGATATGAAACTATCCTAAGTTATGATGAAATGATTCTATAATTTTCTTTACTACCATTGTCAACATCAACAATTATTTTTACTAATTCTTGAAGCGCATCCTCTACAATGATTTGTCGAAAACATACCAAATTAAGCTATAAAATTTTATTTTATTTGGGTTTTGATATAAATTGGATAAATGAATGATGAATTTATTATTGGGATTTTTGAGAGATTAAACGGCTTTTTTTATTCATTTTACTTTTGATATTCTTTCATTCACTTAAAAGCAGCAACTCTGTTGGTTTTGTTATGGCTATTACGTGTTCCTAAAAAAACATTTTAATGCTCCTTTATCTTAATTGGCTACAAAATCGTTTTAGGTGTAGCATAATTTGGCTTTGTTGGTCTTGTTGCTTTTTAAAATAAAAGTATAGCGACATACTTGTACTTCTATTTTTGTGACGCCGATATAGATTTCAAAGTCATTAAGACTTCTAATGTTAGCATCAATACTTTTTTTAAAGATTTCTTAAAGAAGCAAATAGGATTTAGTTATAATTAAATGAATAATAAAGTAAATTCAAATACCTATAAAAATAATATTTAAAGTCTAAAAATAAATTGAAATAGAGATTGATATTGTCTATAAAATCAAGAAACTATAGTTTAGAATCTTTTATTTCTTTATTTACTTTCACGATATATTTATCCAAAGCCATAGTCATAGAAGGACATTCGGCAGATGGTGCCATAATATCAATTCTAAGACCGTGCTCTAAAGCTTCCTTTTGAGTAGTGCTTCCAAAAACGGCTATACGAGTGTTATTTTGTTCAAAATCTGGAAAATTCATAAATAATGATTTGATTCCGGTTGGGCTGAAAAATGCCAAAACATCATAATAAACATCTGCTAAATCAGATAAATCACTCATAACGGTTTTGTACAAAGTAGCTGGAGTCCAATCTACTTTTAGGTTGTTTAGTGTTTGTGGTGCATCAGCATTAAGTTGGTCAGAGGCTGGCAACAAAAATTTTTCGTCTTTGTATTTTTTAATTAAAGGCGACATGTCAACAAAATCTTTTTGTCCGACATAAATCTTACGTTTTCTGTATACTACATATTTCTGTAGATAGAAAGCTACAGCTTCTGATTGACAAAAATACTTTAATGATTCCGGGATTTTATAGCGCATTTCATCAGCCACTCTAAAGAAATGATCTACCGAATTTTTGCTTGTTAAAATAATTGCTGTAAAGTTGTTCAAATCAATTTTTTGAAGTCGAACATCCTTTGCATTAACTCCTTCAACATGGATAAAAGGTCTGAAATCAATCTTTACTTTATGCTTTTGTTGTAGCTCAAAGTAAGGAGAGTTTTCTACTTTAGGCTCCGGTTGCGACACCAAAATTGTTTTCACTTTCATATTTGATATTTTCTAATGCTCTAACTTCTCGTAAACCAGTAATAGATAAAATAGTAAGGTGCTATTTCAAGTGCGCAAAGATACAAAATAAAATAAAACAATTTGCCTAATATTAAATTTTGATATATTTTCAATAATTTTAAATAAATTAACACGTTTATCAGCAATACAGTAATGATTATGACGTAAATGCCAGTTGTTTCAACGTTGTTGTTGTAAAATAAAAATACTGTTATAGGCAATAACAAAATTCCAATATAAGTTCTGTAGCTTACTTTTTGTAAATTGAATTGTTCTAAAAATTCTTCTATATTAAATGATGTGGCGATAATCTTTTCTATCAAAAATTTAGATAAAATAAAAACACCCAAAAAAGTCGCTATTCTAGCAAAAGTATTGGTGTCTGTTTTTGAAACCAACCCAAAATAACTGGCCGCTAACTGAATAAAAAAAGAAAAGGAAATTACCTGAACAATAAATAATAATACTGTAAACCAGCTCATTAAATTAGAACTGTCTTTGTAGATTTTTATATATTTATCAGAAACTATCAACCGCATAAAATCAATAAATCGATTTTCAAATGCCGTTTTGGTGACAACAATTAGTAAAAACGCAAATAGAAACAAGAGGGTAGCCCAATCATTGCTGTCTAAAATTCGTTCCTGAAATGTAATGTTTGTCATAATGCTGCAAAATTACTATTTTTTTATTTGTTTCAATTTATTATAATTTTATTATGAATCGTCAACGATAAAAAGTTTATTTTTGTGAAGAAATTGACACACAATATGAGCAAAGGCATAGTTATTATTCCTACCTATAACGAAATTGAAAATATTGAGTCCATTATAAGGGCTGTTTTTTCATTACACAAACCTTTTCATATTCTAATCGTTGATGACAATTCGCCAGATCATACTGCAAAAAAGGTTGTTGAACTTCAAAATGAATTTCAAGGAAGATTATTTTTAGAAAATAGAACCAAAAAATCAGGATTAGGAACCGCTTATGTTCATGGTTTTAAATGGGCATTAGCAAATCAATATGAATACATTTTTGAAATGGATGCCGATTTTTCACACAATCCAAATGATTTGGAAAAACTCTATGATGCTTGCCATTTCGAAAGTGCCGATGTAGCAATTGGCTCTCGATATATTACTGGTGTAAATGTTGTAAATTGGCCTTTAAGTCGTGTGCTTTTATCTTATTTTGCCTCTGTTTATGTTCGTATGATAACAGGAATGAAAATTCAAGATGCTACAGCTGGTTTTATGTGTTATAAAAAAGAAGTACTGGAAAGCATCAATTTAGACAAAATAAAATTTATTGGCTATGCTTTTCAAATTGAAATGAAATACAGAGCTTATGCTAAAAATTTTGTGATTCTCGAAGTGCCAATTATTTTCACAGACCGAGCGAAAGGACAGTCAAAAATGAGTGGCTCAATCATAAAAGAAGCCGTTTTTGGGGTCATTTCTCTAAGAATAAAAAAGTTTTTTAAGGGTTTATAAAACAAAATTAAAATGGGAAGCATTCTAATAAAAAACGCCAAAATTGTTAACGAAGGAACTATTTTTGAAGGTGATGTATTACTAGAAAACCAATTTATCTCAAAAATTGATCAAAACATCACCAATTTTTCTGCTCATACTCAGATTATCGATGCTGAAAGTAGTTTTTTGATTCCAGGAGCTATCGATGACCAAGTGCATTTTAGAGAACCGGGATTAACGCATAAAAGTGATATTGCTTCCGAATCGAGAGCGGCTGTTGCTGGTGGAATTACCTCTTACATTGAACAACCCAACACCATACCGAATGCCGTAACTCAAGAAATTTTAGAACAAAAATACCAACTAGCTGCACAAAAATCGTTTGCCAATTATTCCTTTATGATGGGTGGCACGAATGATAATCTTGAAGAAATTTTGAAAACAAATCCTCGCAATGTTGCAGGATTGAAACTTTTTTTGGGTTCTTCTACCGGAAATATGCTTGTTGATGATGAGAATGCTTTAGAAAAGATTTTCAGCAGCACTAAATTGTTAATTGCCGTGCATTGCGAAGATGAACAAACGATTAAAAACAATCTTGAAAAATACAAAGCACAGTTTGGCGAAAATGTTTCTGTTGAAAATCATCACCTCATCCGAAGCGAAGAAGCTTGCTACTTATCATCGTCTAAAGCTATTGCTTTGGCAAAAAAAACGGGAGCCCGATTGCATGTATTCCATTTGTCAACAGCAAAAGAAATGGAACTTTTTACGAATACAATTCCTTTAGAAGAAAAAATGATTACTGCCGAAGTATGCGTTCATCACCTTTGGTTTTCCAATGAAGATTATGCTACAAAAGGCAATTTCATCAAATGGAATCCTGCGGTAAAAACCGAAAATGACCGCAAAGTTTTGTGGGAAGCCCTTTTAGATGATAGGATTGACGTTATTGCTACTGATCACGCTCCACATACTTTAGACGAAAAAAAATTACCCTATCTGCAAGCACCTTCTGGAGGACCATTAGTACAGCATGCTGTTGTAGCATTATTTGAAGCTTATCATCAAGGGAAAATTTCGGTTGAAAAAATTGTCGAAAAAATGTGTCATAACCCGGCTAAAATTTTTAAAATTGAGAAACGCGGATTTATAAAAGAAGGTTTTTATGCCGATTTGGTGTTAGTGAATCCAAACTGGGCTTGGCATGTTACAAAAGAAAACATTCTAGCGAAATGTGGCTGGTCTCCTTTTGAAGGAACTACTTTTAATTCAAGAATAACACATACCTTTGTCAATGGCCAATTGGTTTATGATAATTTTAAAGTGAGTGACGTTCCTTTTGGTGAGCGATTACTTTTTGATCGATAATTTAAAAAAATGAAAAAATTACTTCTCCTTTTTACACTTTTAGTATTGGCAATCAGTTGTCAAAAAGCAATTTTAGAAAAACCTGCAAAACTTATTGACGAAGACAAAATGGTCAATATCCTTTTTGATATTACCGTTTTAGAAGCCACAAAGCAAGTCAACCCAACAGCATTGATGGAAAGAAAAATCACTACTAGTAACTATATCTACAAAAAATATCAAATTGATAGTTTACAATTTGCTCAAAATGACAAATACTACGCTTCTGATGTAAAAAATTATGCCAAAATGTATGACGAAGTGGCGAAACGAATCGATGAATACAAACTTCAATTGGATACTGAAAAAAGAAAGAATCCAGCAAAATAATCAGTATGAAAAAAAATAAATGTTTGATTTTATTATTTATTTTGTTCCTGTTTTTAGGTTGTGAAAGGGATGAACAACCCAATTTAATCCCAGCGGGAATTCAAACGAGAATTTCAGGAAACGTAAAAAGTACAAATGGAGAAAGTTTATCTGATGTGGAAATCAAAATTGGTGAATATGTAGAAACAACTTCCGGAGGTGGAGGTTTCTATGGTTTTCCAGGTCAAACGAATTCTAACTATGAATTTAAACAATATGTAAAATCAACAAATCTGACATCAAATGGAAATTTTGATTTTACATTTACAACGAGTGGAAATGGAAATTTTTATAGCTTATTTATTGGCGATTTTCCAAATTATCCTTTAGATGGTCCAATTCCTTTTTTTGAGCAAAAAATTGATGATCCATTGAGTGTGAATTTAACTCAAAAAGCAAATGATATGACATTTATTGGGAAAGAATTTTCATTACATCATACAATAAAAAAATTATACTTGTGTGAAGTTAATGTGCAATTTAATTTAACAAACAACTATCCAATAGAGACTTTCCATGAATTGACCTATCCATCTAATAATAGAGAAATAAAGACATTTACAAATCCCACAATAATTAAATTATTTATTGATAAAGCTGCCCCACAAACTTTAATATTAAAAAGAATTAGAAACAACGGAATTAGACAAAAAGCTGAATATGTTTTTGCTGCTAGTAATGTTGAAAACACAATAATTCAAAATATAACAGTAAACGAGACGGATTTCATCGATTATTAAAGCAATACAAGTTTAAGATTACGATTTCGGCTTAATGATAGCATTTTATATTTGAAATCAATCCTAAACCGAAACTGTTGGAATACTTAGTCCTACAAAATAATCAGTTATTGCTGTGTAGCTTTATAAAAATTTACGGTTTCCAAAATGCAATCGTCAATTGAGCAAAATTCAAATTGCAATTCTTTTTTAATTTTATTGTTAGCATAAACCTCTTTGGCATGCAACGATTTAGCAATGGTTTTCGGGAATCTTCGTTTCAAAAAAAACAGATTTGAAAGTAACCAATCCGTTCTAAAAAGCATATTGGTCATCCATTTTTCAGCATAAATACTTGGTTTTTTCGTATGGAAATAGTTAGAAAAAGTATCCAACACGTCACGATAATTCCTGTTTTCAGCAACAAGAACATAACGTTCGCCCTTGAAATTGCCTTCCATTAATTGCACCATTATATTTGCCACATCTTGTACCGCAATAAAACCCGTGCTTCCTTCGGTATAAAACAGAGTGCCTTTGGAGAGTTGATTTACAATTTTTCCACTTCCTTCTTTCCAAAAACCGGGGCCTAAAATAACACCCGGATTCACCATTACAACATCAAGTCCTTCTTGTTGCCCGCGCCAAACTTCCATTTCGGCACCATATTTTGAAATGGCATAATCGCTATGTTGCTTTTCTGGATTCCACTCCGTTGCTTCATCTGTAATGGATTCGTGTGGCAACAAATCACCCAAAGCAGCGATTGAACTCACGTGGCACAATTTTTTAATATTATAGGCCAAACAAAAATTGACCATATTGGCAGTGCCTTCAATGTTTACTTTTCGCAGTGCTTCTTCGTCTTTTGGGTCAAACGAAACCAAAGCGGCACAATGATAGACATAATCAACATTTTTGAAAGCCAGTTCCAGTGAAGGAACATCGGTAATATCGGCTTGAACCCAAGTTATTTTTTCAAATAAAAATTCTTTATTATAAAGCTGAAAAAGGGCTTTTGTTTTTGAAATACTGGCTGAATTTCGATACATAGCACAAACACGCTCCTTGTTTTCTAACAAATGAAGCAGTAAATGCGACCCTACAAACCCTGTTGCTCCTGTAACTAAAATCATAGCGTAAAAATACAAATTAGAAATTATGATTTACGAATTATTTTCTCAATTAACCGATGAAACAAATTTACAAGGCATTCGCTTTTAAAAAGTGTGCCAGAAATTCACAGATTCAAATGGGAAAATAATTTGCGAAATGAACAGTTAGTTTTAAAAAATTTTAAAAGTATAGCGTAAAGACCAATTCTTATTTTTAAAATCTGTGAATCTATGGCGTTTTTTTTTGCAGCTGGATTCTTTTTTAAAAGCGAATCCCCTAAAAATTTAGGAATCAATAGTGATTTTATTTTTACCAAAAAGCAGTACTATAGAAAATACCAACGGTGTTTTCGAAAAACATAAGCGGTAAATTTTTTGTCTTCCGTATTAGAAACAAAAAAATATCCCAATAACCATTGGTTAAAGGGATATTTTAAATTTGATAATCTTTCAAATAAATTAGCTTTTACCTAAAACTTCAACACCAATCCTGCTAAGAAATTCAATCCTGCTTGTGGATAATAGTAGGGATACACATCATACATATAGCCATTGGAAACATATTTTTTGTCTAAAATATTATTGATTAATCCGGTTAATAGAATTGATTTAAATATACTTTTTGGCTTCAATTCAAAAGAAACATTCAAGTCATTTACAAAATAGTTAGGCAATTTAGCATCGGGTAACTCTATATTATTCATGAATT
>CAIRNC010000097.1 GCA_903879875.1 uncultured Bacteroidota bacterium | reverse complement strand
TTATCCTTCAGTAGTGAAACCCATTTTGCAATTAATAGACAAAGCACCGGGTATTTCTCTAGTGGCATCAACCAATTTAATGATGACCAACCGTGGCCCAATGTTTTTGTCCGACACTGCTATAAATATAAATCCTTCTTCAGACGATTTAGCCAAAATTGCAATCATGACTGCCAATGCAGCAAGAATGTTTGGCGTTGAGCCCGTTATTGCAATGATTTCGTATTCTAATTTTGGGTCTTCAACGAACGAAGGCGCGTCAAAAGTAAGAGAAGCGGTTTCCTATTTGCATAAATATTATCCAAACATGATAATAGATGGCGAAATTCAAGCCGATTTTGCACTAAATCCTGAAATGTTGAAAGCTAAATTTCCTTTTTCGAAACTAGCGGGCAAAAAAGTAAATACGCTCATTTTTCCAAATTTAGAATCTGCAAATATTACTTATAAACTTTTGAAAGAGTTGTACAAAGTAGATTCTATTGGGCCGTTAATGTTAGGAATGGACAAGCCAGTACACATTTTTCAGTTGGGCGCCAGCGTAGAAGAAATGGTAAATATGGCAGCAATTGCCGTTATCGACGCACAAGAAAAAGAGAAAAAAGTTAAAATGACTAATGCGTAACGTTAATATTTTTTTGAATGTTGATGAATATCATAACCTACAATAAAAGAATTTTGTTACATTTGGAAATTACTTTTAAATAATGATTGCACATATACAAGGGAAATTAGTAGAAAAAACACCAACTGAAGTCGTGATTGACTGCGGTGGTGTTGGTTACCATATTAATATTTCATTACATACTTACTCTTTACTTCCAACAACCGACCATATTAAATTGTTTACTTATCTTCAAATTAAAGAAGATTCACATACCTTGTTTGGTTTTGTAGAAAAATCTGAAAGAGAAATTTTCAAAATGTTACTTTCTGTTTCTGGAATAGGAGCTTCTATTGCGCGAACCATGCTTTCGTCCATAGAACCCAAACAAATTATTCAAGCGATTGCCACTGCCGATTTGGTTAAAATTCAATCCATTAAAGGCATTGGAACCAAAACAGCGCAACGTGTGATTTTAGATTTAAAAGATAAAGTGTTAAAATTGTATGCAATTGATGAAGTTTCTTTAACTCAAAACAATACAAATCGAGATGAAGCGTTATCTGCTTTGGAGGTTTTGGGTTTTGTTAGAAAAACCTCTGAAAGAGTAGTAGAAAAAATAGTTCGAGAGGATCCGACGGCTTCTGTTGAATCTATTATAAAACAAGCATTAAAAAATTTGTAATAGTTGAAAACATCCTATTTTAATAGCACAAAATCTATTTTTAAAACCAGTATTTTCCTATTGGTTTTCTTTTCATTTTATACGGTTTGTGCACAAGTTGAAGAAACACCAAAAGATACTATTGGTTACAATAAAGGAAAAATGGATTTAAAAAATCCGCCAAGCATAGTTGCTGCCTATACTTATGATCCTGTAACAGATCGCTATATTTACACAAGTAAAGTTGGTGAATTTGATATTAAATATCCAGTAATTCTTACTCCAAAAGAATATCAAGAATTGGTTAATCGGGAAGCCATGCGCAAGTATTTTAAAGAAAAATCAGACGCAATAGATGGTAAAAAAACGGGTAGTGAAGCAGCTAAAAAAGATTTACTTCCAAAATTTTATGTCAATAACAGTTTCTTTGAAACCATTTTTGGAAGTAATACTATTGACGTAAAACCTACAGGTTCTGTTGAAATGGATTTGGGAATTCGTTATACAAAACAAGACAATCCTTCTTTATCACCTAGAAATAGATCAACAACTACTTTTGATTTTAACCAAAGAATCAACATGAGTTTGATGGGAAAAGTAGGAACACGACTTAATGTAAATGCAAATTATGATACACAATCTACTTTTGCTTTTCAAAATTTAATTAAATTAGAATTCGCACCCGAGGAGGATAATATTTTACAAAAGCTTGAGTTTGGAAATGTAAGTATGCCTTTAACAAGTTCTTTGATTAAAGGAGCTCAAAGTTTATTTGGTGTTAAAGCCCAAT
>CAIRNC010000096.1 GCA_903879875.1 uncultured Bacteroidota bacterium | reverse complement strand
TTTTTTTTAATAATTTTTAATTTATTGAATGTAACTCACTAAAAAAAAGTATTTTTGATGTAACAAAATTCTATATTGAAATACAAATAGAAAAACAACGAAAATTATTAACTTTATGAAAAAATCATTAATGGCTTTAAGTGTTGCACTTATGCTTGGTGGTATTGCTTCAGCTCAAAAAGTAGCGTTTGAAGAATACAATTTAGAAAACGGATTGCACGTTATCTTGCACAATGACCCATCTGCCCCAACAGTTATTACTTCTGTAATGTATCATGTTGGTGCTAAAGACGAACAACCAGACCGTACTGGTTTTGCCCACTTTTTCGAACATTTATTGTTTGAAGGAACAGAGAATATCAAACGTGGAGAATGGTTTAAAATTGTTACTTCTAATGGAGGGGTAAACAATGCTAACACAACCGAAGACCGCACCTATTATTATGAAGTTTTTCCTTCAAATAATCTTGAATTAGGTTTATGGATGGAAGCTGAAAGAATGATGCATCCTGTAATCAACCAAATTGGTGTTGATACTCAAAACGAGGTGGTTAAAGAAGAAAAAAGATTGCGTTATGACAATAGCCCATACGGACAATTGATTCCGCAAGTTAAGAAAAACATGTTCAAAAACCATCCGTATCGTTGGACTACTATAGGTTCAATGGATCATTTAGATGCTGCTAAATTAGAAGAATTTCAAGCTTTTAATAAAAAATTCTACGTGCCAAATAATGCGGTTCTTGTAGTTGCAGGAGATATCAATAAAGATCAAGCTAAAGAATGGATTCAAAAATATTTTGGGCCAATCAAAAACGGACCTGCAATTAAAAGAGAAACATTTGTTGAACAACCAATTACACAAACCATTAAAGCAAGTTTTGAAGATGGAAATATACAAATTCCAATGGTGGTTACTGCCTATAGAACGCCTTCAATGAAAACTCGTGACGCTAGAGTTTTAGATATGATTTCTACTATTTTAAGTGATGGAAAAAGTTCAAGATTATACAAAAAAATAGTTGACGACAAGAAAATGGCTTTGCAAATAGGCGCATTTAGCTACAGTCAAGAAGATTATGGAACGTATATTATTTACGGTTTACCACAAGCTCCTAACACTTCTGAATCACTTGTAAAAGAAATTGACGAAGAGATTGTAAAATTACAAACGGAATTGATTTCTGAAAAAGACATGCAAAAATTGCAAAACAAATACGAAAATCAATACGTAAACGGAAACGCGACTATTGACGGAATTGCTGATAATTTAGCAACATACTATCTTTTGTATGGCGATGTAAATTTAATCAATACCGAAATGGACATGTATCGTTCTATCACTCGTGAAGAAATTAGAGACATTGCAAAAAAATATTTAAATCCAAACCAAAGATTGCTTTTGGATTATGTTCCATCTAAAGACAAAGCTCAAAACTAAGATATACCATGAAAAAATCAATATTTATTTTATCAAGCTTGTTCTTAACTATCATTATGCAAGCACAAATAATACCTCAGCCAAAACCTGGAATTGCACCAACTATTAAAATTGGCAAACCAGTAACATTTCAATTAGAGAATGGATTAAAAGTAATGGTTGTTGAAAACCACAAACTTCCAAGGGTTTCTTTTAACCTCACCATCGATAATGCACCTTATGCCGAAGGAACTAAAAAAGGAGTTTCAGATATGACAAGCGCATTAATAGGAAGTGGAACTACTAAAATTTCTAAAGATGCATTTAACGAAGAAATAGATTTTTTAGGTGCTAATGTTAATTTCAGAGCTAATGGCGCTTCTGGAAGTGCATTGTCAAAATATGCAGGTCGAATTTTAGAATTAATTGCTGATGGCGCTTTGAATCCTGTGTTTACACAAGAAGAATTTGACAAGCAAAAAGCCAAAATGATTGAAGGTTTAAAATCAGAAGAAAAAGACGTTTCTGCTGTTGCTGGCAGAGTTGGTGATGCTTTACCTTTCGGAAAAGGACATCCTGCTGGAGAATATGTAAGTGAAGCAACATTAAACAACGTAACTTTAGAAGATGTAAAATCAAATTACAACACTTATTTTGTACCAGGAAATGCTTACCTAATTATTGTAGGTGATGTGAAATTAAAAGACACTAAAAAAGTAGTAGAAAAACTATTTGGTTCTTGGGCTAAAGCAACTGCACCAAATTTGAGTTATACTGACCCAAAAAATGTTCAGTTTTCACAAATCAATTTTATAGATATGCCAAATGCTGTTCAATCAGAAGTGGCTGCAGTGAATTTGGTAAACTTAAAAATGACCGATCCTGATTATTTCGCAGCTATTGTTGCCAATCAGATTTTAGGTGGTGATTTCAATAGTTATATCAACATGAATTTGAGAGAAGCACACGGTTGGACTTATGGAGCACGTTCAGGGATAAGTGGCGATAAATACATTTCAAAATTTGAAGCAACAACTCAAGTACGTAATGCTGTTACAGATAGTACCGTAGTTGAAATTTTCAAAGAAATGAAAAGAATCAGAACCGAAAAAGTTTCTGAAGAAATGTTGGCTAGCGTAAAAGCAGGTTACATCGGACGTTTTGTAATGCAAATTGAAAAACCACAAACGATTGCGGGTTATGCTTTACGTACACAAACACAAGGACTTCCAGCAGATTTCTATGAAAACTATATCAAAAACATCAATGCTGTTACTGCTGATGATATCATGAAAGTGGCTAACAAATATTTCTTAGCTGACAATACTCGAATGATAATTGTAGGTAAAGCGGCCGATGTATTGCCTGGATTAGAAAAATTAAACATTCCAATTGTTTATTTTGATAAATACGGAAACCCAGCTGAAAAACCAGCAATGAAAAAACCAGTTCCTTCTGGAGTAACTTCAAGTACTGTTTTTACAGCATATATTAATGCAATTGGTGGAGAAAAAGCAGTTGCAGCAGTTAAAACAATTGCTGTAAAATCTTCAGGAGCTGCACAAGGCGCTACAATTAACTTCGAGCGCAAAGCATCAACTGCAAATAAACTTTCAGAAAGCTTAAGCGTTATGGGGCAATCCATGAAAAAAGTATTTGATGGAAAAACCGGTTATCAATCACAAGGTGCACAAAAAATGCCATTTGAAGCCGATGAAGTAGCTTCTATGAAATATGATGCTAATCCTTTTCCAGAGTTGGCATTAATGAAAAAAGAAGGAGTTGTAGTTACTGGAATTGAAAGCATTAATGGAAACGAAGTTTATGCATTGAAAAATGGAGACAAAATGTTGTACTATGATGTGAAAACAGGTTTGAAAGTTCAAGAATCAGAAGAAGTTGAAGTTGGTCCTGGTAAAAAAATGACCATGGTTACTCCTTTCAGTGATTATCGTGATGTGAAAGGTGTAAAAGTGCCTTTTAAAACAAATATAAACATTGGAATTGAAATTGAATTAACAGTTTCAGAAGTAAAAATCAATGAAGGCGTAACTGATGCCGATTTCAAATAACAGGAATCTCTAATAAAACGAAAAAGCTGCCCTTAAAAGGCAGCTTTTTTTTTGAATATAATTTAAAACTCTTTAGATACCTTGTCAATTGCATTAATTGTAAAATCCAAGTCTTCATAAGTGAGCGCGTCCGTAATAAACCAAGTTTCATAAGCTGATGGTGCAATATAGATACCTTCTTTCAATAAGCCATGGAAGAATTTTTTAAAAGTAGCATTGTCACCATTTGCAGCAGTTTTAAAATCGATAACAGGATTAGCGTCAAAATGTACTGAAATCATAGAACCTACTTTATTTATTGTGAATACAACTCCATTTTTTTTAAGAACAGTATCCATTCCATTGGCTAAATAATTTGTCTTTTCTTCCAATCGCTTAAAGACCTCTTTGTCATTGCTTAAATTTTCAAGCATTGCAAGTCCAGCAGCCATTGCTAGAGGATTTCCAGACAAAGTTCCCGCCTGATAAACAGGTCCTAGTGGCGCCAAGTGATTCATAATTTCAGCACGAGCTGCAAACGCACCAACTGGTAAGCCACCACCGATAACTTTTCCAAAAGTCACTATATCTGCTTGAATGTTATATAATTCTTGAACGCCTCCTTTTGCAAGGCGAAATCCTGTCATTACTTCATCAAAAATCAGCAAAATTCCATTCTCAGAACACATTTTTCTAAGCCCTTCTAAAAAGCCTTTTTGTGGAGGAATGCAACCCATATTACCAGCTACAGGTTCAACAATTATTGCGGCAATGGAAGCTTCATTGGCTGCAATTAATGTATTTACACTTTCTAAATCATTATAGTAAGCAAGAAGCGTATCTTTTGCAGTACCTGTCGTTACGCCGGGACTATTTGGAGAACCAAAAGTCACCGCACCACTTCCAGCTTGAATTAGAAACGAATCAGAGTGCCCGTGATAACAACCAGCAAACTTTATTATTTTATCTCTTTTTGTAAAACCACGTGCCAAACGTATGGCGCTCATACAAGCTTCTGTGCCCGAATTTACAAATCGAATTTTGTCAATTCCAGGCACCATATTAACAGCTAATTCGGCTATTTTAGTTTCTAATTCTGTTGGCATTCCAAAAGAAGTACCTAATTTTGCTCGATTAACGACTGCTTCAACTACAGGTTCAAAGGCATGGCCTAATATCATTGGTCCCCAAGAATTGATATAATCGATTAATTTATTACCATCTTCATCATACAAGTAAGCGCCTTTGGCACTTTTGACAAAAATGGGCGTTCCTCCAACTGATTTAAAGGCGCGAACCGGCGAATTTACACCTCCAGGAATTACTTTTTCTGCATCAGCAAATAGCTGACTACTTCTTTGATATAACATTATTAATGTGTTTTAAATTTTTATTTTTTAGTTAATTCTCTAAAAACCGTTTCTAAATTTTTATTCTTATGATTCAACTGAAAGGTGCGCAGACCATTTGCTTTTGCAAAGTCAAAAACGGCTGGGCGCATGTCTTTTTCTGTGTTAAAAACCAATTCCCATGTTTTATCATGTGTATTAGAGTAGGAAACGATTTCTGGAATTGAGGCAAGAATTGATTCTTCAATCTCTAAATCAAATTCTACTTCAACAATTTGTTGTTCTTCAATCATTAATTTGTCGAGTTTTTTGTCGGCAATAATTTTTCCGTTATCAATGATAATCACTCTGTCACATATTGCTTCTACTTCCTGCATTATATGTGTTGATAAAAAAACAGTTTTGTTTTTGCCTACGTTTTTTATTACATTTCTAATCTCAACCAATTGATTGGGATCCAAACCTGTAGTAGGTTCGTCCAAAATTAACACATCGGGATTGTGTAATAAAGCATTTGCCAAACCTACCCTTTGTCGATATCCTTTAGACAATTGCCCAATTTTTTTATGACTTTCAGAAGATAATCCAGTAAGCACAATTACTTCTTCAATCCTTTTTTTAGACACTTTATAGACGTCTGCATTAAATGCAAGGTATTCCCGAACATACAAGTCCAAATATAAAGGATTGTGTTCAGGTAAATAACCCACAATTTTCTGTACTGCTTTTGGTTGTAAAACCACATCGTTACCGTTAACTAAAGCAGTTCCTTCATCGGCACTAATATAGGTGGTTAAAATTTTCATTAATGTTGATTTTCCGGCACCATTTGGACCTAAAAACCCAACAATTTCACCGTTTTTAACAGAAAACGAGATGTTGTTTAACGCTTTTTGAGTACCGTAACTTTTTGATATATTACTAACTTCGATTGACATAGAATTTATTTTGAACAAAAGTAAGTAGAAAATTATATTCATTGCAGTAAAAATGTTTCTGAAATCAATCTTATTTAATTCTAATAAAAATCTCTTCACTTTTTTTGTTTTAAATGAAATGTTGATTCTAACTAGACTAGATTGTGTATTTAAAAATATAAAGTATTGTTTATTAAAAATTTCACAACAAAACGCTAAGTAAATTAGTACATTTAAAAAAACTTATTCACACGAAAACGTTATAGTTAGCTGAGTTTTATCATAACAAAATTTTTAAAGGAAAAAAATTATACATTTATCACATTATTAACCTAATTTATATAAAATGAATAAAAAAATTATTTTGGTATTATTTGCATTTTTCGCATTTGCATTTAGTAGTAACGCACAAGGCATCTCCATGATTGGAGACTTTAACAGTTGGGGTGGCGATTTAGATATGGCTACGACTGACGGTGTAACTTACACATTGACGGCGTATACATTCCCTTCAGGAGGAGCAAAATTTCGTCAAGACCATTCTTGGAATAACAACTGGGGATCTAGCTCTTTCCCTTCCGGAACTGGTAATGCAGGAGGTAATAACATTCCGATAACAGCGGGTGTTTATGATGTTACCTTTAACAAAACAACAAAAGCTTACTCGTTTACAGCGGCTGCTCTTGGTTTTGCAAACATCAGTGTTTTCGGAACGGCTAATTCAGATGTAGATGCAGACATGTCAACTACCGATGGTATCCATTATTCTTTGGATAACTATGCGGTTACTCTTGGTGATTTAGTATTTAGACAAGATCATGCCGGAACGAATACATGGGGAGCAGTTGATTTTCCAAATGGAACGGCTACAAGTGGTGGAACGGCCATTAGTGTAATTCCTGGAACTTATGATATTAGATTCAATCTAACTACGGGGGAATATACCTTTAGTTTTGCAACTGTAAGTATTATAGGTGCGGCTGTAGGCGGCTGGGCTGACTCCAACGATGTCAATATGACAACAACTGACGGTGTAAATTACTCATTAAACATGAGTACCTTTTTAACTGGAGAATGTAAATTTCGTCAAAATCACGCATGGGCTTTTAACTGGGGTGCAAGCGCATTTCCAAATGGAACAGCTTCTTTAAATGGAAGTAATGTTAATGTTGTAGGTGGCGACTATGTTGTAGCTTTCAATAGAGTTACAGGAGTATATACTTTTACTTCAGGATATCCAGTAGTTAGTTTATATGACGGAGCTGCTGATATTGATTTAACCACTTTTGATGGGGTTAAATATTTTTTAAATGGCTACACAATGGTTGCCGGAAACTACCAATTCAGACAAGCACATGCTAATGAATTTGTATGGGGAGCTTCGGCATTTCCTTCTGGAACAGCTGCAACCTATTTAAATACTTCTATTCCAGTTATAGGAAAAAGATTTAATATTACTTTCAATAAAACAACAGGAGTTTATGCTTTTACTTATGTAACAATTAGTCTTATAGGTGATGCTACTCCAGGAGGATGGGGATCAGATACTGATATGTCAACTACTGACGGAGTTAATTATAAAATTAACGGCGTATCGTTAACGAACGCAAATATTAAATTCCGTATGAATCACGATTGGCCAACAAACTGGGGATCTAGTTCATACCCATCGGGAGTTGCGGATTTAGGAGGAAATAATATTGGTATTCCAGAAGGATCAATTTACAATATTCAATTTAATATTGAAACAGGAGATTTCAGTATAATTGATACATTATTGAGTAGAATTAGTAATTCTCAATGTGGAGCTTCACTAAGTGCTTTAAATTCTAATATCAATGCCGTTGTTATTCCGGGATATCAAATGTATCGTTTTGAGGTTGTTAATGGTCCTACAACCAATACTTATGAAACAGTAAAATATAATTTTGACTTGACAAAAGTACCTGGATCTACTTATGGCACAACTTATACGATACGTGTCGCAATTAAGTTGGCAGGTGCTTGGAGAAATTATGGTGCTGCTTGTACTGTTACAACTCCTACATTATCTTCATCTGCAGAAGTACCAACAACTCAAATGTTAGCCTCACAATGGAATACTACTCTAGCAGCATTGAGCTCTCCAATCCATGCAAAATACATGTACAATGCTCAAGCTTATCGTTTTGAAGTTACAAACGGAGCTATAGTTACTACTTTTGAAACAACAAAATATTATTTCAACTTAACCAAAATTGTTGGATCAACTTATAATACCACTTATGGAATTAGAATAGCTATTAAAGTAGATGGTGTTTGGGGTAATTATGGAGCCTCTCACAATATTTCTTCTCCTGCATTTGTTGCGACTCCAATCACAAAAATAAGCCCAAGTTTCTGTGGTGTAACATTACCATTTTTGGATACTAAAATAGCTGCTACTACAGTTTATGGTGCAACAGGATATCGTTTTGAAATTACCACTGGAGGTATAACTACAGTATATGATTCATCTACCTATAACTTTAAACTTTCTCAAACTGGTGTTGTTGTAGATTACAATACCGTTTATGACATTCGTGTTGCTGCATTAGTAAATGGAGTTTATGGTGATTACGGCACTTCTTGTAGTGTATCTACTCCAATACTATCAGCTAGTAGCATTCCTACTACTACCATTCAACCTAGTTTTTGTGGTGCTACTTTAGCATCATTAGACACTAAAATTGGAGCTGTTTTAGTATCAGGAGCTACAGAGGGTCGTTTTGAAATTACTATCGCTGGTGGTTCACCAATTGTTTATGAGGTAGCTGCATATAATTTTAAACTTTCTGAAACAGGGGTTGCTGTGTTGAATAGCACAACTTATTCTATTAGAGTAGCTTGCAAAGTAGGTGGTGTTTGGTCAAATTACGGTGCTTCTTGTGATGTAACTACACCTGCAGCCGCTGCTCCAGCTCGTTTAAAAGCAAAAGAATATGCTGTTTCTGCTTATCCTAATCCTTTTGAAAACAACTTTAGTGTTTCGATTGAAGGCGCTACAAAAGCAAACGTAACTATTAATGTTTATGACATGTTGGGAAGACAAGTAGAAAACCGTGAAGTTAAAGCTGAAGAATTGGAAAATATTTCTTTAGGTGCGAATTACTCTAGTGGTATCTACAATGTAATGATTACTCAAGGTGAAATCACAAAAGTGGTTAGAATGATTAAAAAATAATTTAGTTTAAGTAGGGGACAAAAGTCATTTACAAAAATCTTTTAAAAAGCTGTTCAGAATATAATTTCTGGGCAGCTTTTTTATTTTATTAATAGAAAAATAACACTAAAAGTTCTAAATAATCAGAAAAACATAAATATTACATTTAATTTACATAAAAATATTTTGAAATAAATAAAAGCTATGTGTTTTTTAGTTAAATTTGATGCCTTATTTATATACATAAATATCTCCTTATTTATTGATATTTATGAACTTAATCTAACTTTATTATGATGAAAAAATTTCTTTCAGAAAATCAGCAAATGCTAAATTCAAGTTTTGCTGTAGACTCATCCTCATCGAGGACAGAACGGTTTCAAGACAATTTTAAAAAAAGTGCGTTATTCAGTTTGCTGATGATAGCACTTTTGTTTTTTATTAGTCTCTCGAGTTGGGGGCAGACGACTCTTTTTTCAGAAAACATGGGAACGCCAAGTGCAACAACTTCCATAGCGTTAAACACATTCCAACAATCTGGAACATTAACTTATAGTAACGGAGCTCAAGATAGAGCTGCAGATGTTAGAGTAACGAATGTTTCTAGTACGTATACTGGTGCTTCTGGAGGAGGAAATGTTTTTTTTACAACTGCAAATGCGGCTTATGGTTTTTCAATTGAATCTATAAATGCCTCTAATTATACTTCATTAACACTTCAGTTTGGTTATAGAAAAGATAGCGCCTCGCTATTTGCTTCTTTTAGTGTTGACTATTGGAATGGTAGCGCTTGGACAACACTTGCAAACACTCCATCTGACATGTTTAACGAAGCAGTAAATGCAGCCTCAGGGTGGTATTTATCAAAATCTTTAGCATTGCCAGTTGGTGCACAAATCGATGGATTAAAAATTCGTTTTGTTAAAACAGGTACAGCCTCAATCAGAATTGATGATGTAGTAGTAAAAGGAATAATACCAACTATAACCATTGGCGGAACAGTTGCTGCTGTAAACACCACTTATGGAACCGCTTCTGCATCTCCAACAAGTTTTACAGTGGCTGGTACAAACATAAATGCAGGCATTAATATTGCACCACCTGTTGGATTTGAAGTGGCAACATCTAATGATTTTTCAACTACAATAGGCACTAATGCTTCGCCACTTATTTTAGGCACTTCAGGAACAATAAATGCGACGACAATATATTTACGTTTAGCAGCAACTGCAGCTGTTTCTGGTTCACCTTATTCTGGAAACGTAGTCTGCTCTAGTACAAATGCAGTTACTAAAAATGTGATAACCGTCTTAAGTAATGTAAGTCCAAAAACATTAACAATTTCAGGTTTATCTGTTGAAAATAAATCTTATGACGGCACTAATTCTGCTACATATTCAGGAAGCCCGGTGTTAAACGGTGTCGTAAATAGTGATGAAATAAGTTTGACAGGTACAGGTGTAGCAACTTTCGATAATGCAACAGCTGGTAACGGAAAAACTGTTTCCTTTTCAGGATATGGAATTACAGGAGCTAATGCTTCAAATTATTCGTTAACAGCACCTACTTCTACAGCTAATATCTCTAAAATTGGTCAAAGCATTAATTTTTCTGTAACAAGCCCTGTTTTATATCCAACGGTTACTTCTATAAATTTAGGAGCTATTTCTACATCTGGTTTAAACATTTCATACAACAGCTCTAATCAAGCCGTTGCTACAGTTTCAGGCAATTTATTAACATTGCTAGGCGCTGGATTTACGACTATAACAGCTTCTCAATCTGGCGATTCAAACTATGATGCAGCTACACCAGTAGATGTTATATTAGAAGTACAAAGTGCAGGTTTGCCAGACCAAACAATAAGTTTTGGAACTTTGTTAAACAAAACCTATGGAGATGATGATTACGCTCTTACAGCAACTGCATCATCGGGTAATACTGTTAGTTATGAAAGTTCTAATCCTGCAGTTGCTACTATTGTTTCAGGAAACATACATATAGTTGGTCCTGGTTCAACAACTATTACAGCATCTCAAAATGGTATACCTGGATTTAATCCAGCTCCTATTGCAACTCAAAATTTAACAGTAGTAGCTAAGGAGTTAACAGTTTCAAGTGCAGTTGCTCAATCTAAAATCTACGATGGAAACAACTCCGCCATAATAACGGGCGCAAGTCTTGTTGGTATTGTTGGTATAGATAACGTTATTGTTTTAGGTGGTGGAACTTTTAGTGATGCAAATGCAGGTCCACTTAAAACAGTTATTGCGGCCTTGACACTAAGCGGAACGGCGGCCAATAAATATACTTTAACACAACCAACTGGGTTAACCGCAAGTATTACACCTGCAGACCAAACCATAACATTCGATCCTTTGTCAAATAAGAATATTACGGATGCTTCATTCACATTAACTGCTTTAGCTAGTTCTGGACTTACAATAAGCTATGTCAGTTCAAACCCAGCTGTTGCTAATGTAACAGGTAACACAGTAACTTTATATGGTGCAGGAGTTACTACTATTACTGCTTCACAAGTTGGTAATGGAAATTTTAATGCTGCTTCAAATGTTGATCAAACATTAACAGTAACCCAAACTGCAGTTCCAATTGCTGGTTGGGATTTTAGCACACAAATTGGTGGTCCAGGAAATTTTGGCACAAGTCCGTTAGCAGTTTCTTCTAAAGACACTAATATTACTGTTGGTAGTTTAACAAGGGGGTCTGGATTTGGTACCATTCCAAACACTAGTTCAGGTGCAGGCGCTGCTTGGGGTTCAACTGTTTTTACAACTTCAGGAACTCTTGCGGGAGAAATTGCAGCAAATAAATTTTATACTTTTACAATAGCCCCAAATTCTGGCTATAAAGTTTCATTATCAGGTATTGCCGCATACAATGTTAGAAAATCAGCTTCTGGTCCAACAACTGGGCAATGGCAATATCAAATTGACAATGGCACTTTTTCAGATATTGGTTCGCCTATTACTTGGGGAAGTGTTACTTCTTCGACCGGAAATGCACAACCTGCAATAGATTTATCGGGTATTACAGAATTACAAAATGTAAATTCAACTAGTACGATTACTATTCGTTTAGTGCCTTATGGTGCTACTGCAACTACAGGTAGTAATTATTTAAAAGATTTAGGTAATTCAACGGGCAACGATTTAATTATTAACGGTATAGTTAGCGCACTTCCGCCTCCAATTATTTCTAGTAGTTTAGCAGAAAATGCAATCGTAGGAACTTTATTCAATTACAATATTGTTGCTTCAAATACACCTGCTTCATACAATGCCACTGGATTGCCTAATGGATTAACTATCAACACAACTTCAGGATTAATTTCTGGTACTCCAAGCAATACAGGCACATATAATGTTTCTATTTCAGCAACAAATAGTAGTGGCACAAATACTAAGACTTTAGTTTTAACAATTACACAGGGAAATCAAACTATCGTCTTTGGAACATTAGCAACTAAAGTATATGGAGACGTACCATTTATTTTAAATGGAACGGTAAATTCAGGATATTTGATTTCATACCAAAGTTCCGATACAAATGTTGCTACTATTTCAGGAAACACAGTTACTATTGTTGGGGCTGGAACTACAACAATTACGGCTTCACAAAATGGAGATTCTAATTATTCATCAGCTACGGATGTTTTGCAAACATTAACTGTAAATAAAGCCAACCAATCGATTACTTTCGGTGCATTGCCTTCAAAATTAGATACTGATGCAGCATTCACTTTAGGAGCTACAACATCTTCAGGTCTTACAATTTCTTATTCAAGTTCAGATTCGTCAGTTCTAGCAATTACTGGTAACACTGCAACTATTAATGGCCCAGGTGTAGCAACTATTACGGCTTCACAAGGAGGAAATAATAATTACAATGCAGCTATCTCTGTTTTAAGAGATCAAGCAATTATAAACACTTCCAAAACGAATCAAACTATTACTTTTGGAGTTTTATCTAATATGATTTATGGCGATGCATCTTTTGATTTGAATGCTTCTTCAGACTCAGGGCTTACTATTTCATATTTAAGTTCTGACCCATCTGTTGTTTCGGTTTCAGGTAACACATTAACCATACACAAACCAGGGACTGTAGATATTACAGCATCACAAGCAGGAAATGTCACTTTTAATCCCGCAACAAATGTTATTCAAAGTTTGCTTGTTAATAAAAAAACGCTTACTATTTCAAATGTAGTTGTTGCTAATAAAACATATAATGGAACAACAAGCGCTACTATTACATCTTCAACTTTAAACGGTGTTGTTGGACTTGATGATGTTTCAACTACAAATTCACCTGTTTTTGTATCTGAAAATGTTGGTTCAGGAATAAGTATTACACCTAATTTTGCTTTACAAGGTTCGGAAGCTGATAGATATTTATTAACACAACCAATAGTTATGGGGAATATTCTAGGTGCTAATCAAACCATTACTTTTGGTGCTTTAGCCTCAAAAACCTTTGGAGATGTTGCTTTTACCTTGTCAGCTACTGGTGGCGCTTCAGGAAATGCGGTAACTTTCTCTAGTTCTGACCCTTCAATTGCTTCTGTTTCAGGAAATACAGTAACAATTCTTGGCGCAGGAACTATAACAATCACTGCTTCACAAGCTGCTGGCGGAAATTATGCTGCAGCCATAGATGTTCCTCAAAGTTTAGTAATAGCAAAAAAAGTGAATACCATTACATTTGCAACAATATCAACAAGATATACAACCGATGTGCCTTTTGCATTAACAGCTTCTGCATCATCTACTTTAGCAGTAACTTATTCAAGTTCTAATCCTGCAGTTGCAACAGTAACAACAGGTGGATCTGTAACCATTGTAGGTGTTGGAACAACTAATATTATCGCTTCTCAAGTTGGTAATTCCAATTATTTAGCTGCTACAGATGTAATTAAAAGCCTTAAAGTTACTTTACCGCCAATTGCTGCATGGAATGTTTTTGGTCTTAATCAAACAGCTACAGCTACGGCAACTACTTTTAACAACCTTGTATCATCAGGTAACAATGCAAATATAACTAGAGGAGCGGGAGCAACAGCTAGTACTGGAGCTAATTCTTTTAGGTCAACAGGTTTTTCAAATAACGGAATTAATACTTCAAATACTGATTATTTTCAAGTAGTCTTGCAGCCTACTGCAGGCCATGTAATGTCATTATCAACTATTGATGCTGTGTTTAACGGTACAGCTAGTTATTATGCAGGACTTGGTGTTACTTCTCAATTTGCATACAGTTTAAATGGATCATCGTTTACATTAATTGGATCGCCTGTCCAATCAACTTCATTAACAATGGGTACAATTGATGTTTCAGGCATTTCAGAACTTCAAAATATTCCAAATGGTACAACTGTTACATTGCGATATTTTGCAAGTGGTCAAACAACAACAGGCGGATGGGGGTTCTTTTCTGCAGCAGCAACTTCTGCATATGCATTAGCAATTGGAGGTTCAATTATTACCGCTTCCCCTAATGTTAGTGATCAAGTTTTCTGTAACTCGGCATTGGTTTCCAATTTGACAGCAACAGGAACAGCAATTAAATGGTATGATGTTATTACTGGAGGTGCTGCTTTAGCGCCTACAACAGCATTAACTTCAGGAACTTATTATGTAACTCAAACAGTAGATGGTATAGAAAGTGCTAGAACTGCAGTTCTTGTAACAATTAATAATTCTAATGCTGGAACTATAACTCCAAATCAAACAATCACTTGGAATGCTCAACCTGCTGACATTTCATTAACGAATAGTTCAGGAGATGTTCAATGGCAATCTTCTACTAATGGTGTTTCCTTTTCAAACATTAACGGTGCTACAGGTACAACTTTGTTAGGCACAACAATTGGTGCATTGACAAACTCTACCTATTATAGAGCTATTGTTACAAGCGGAAACTGTACGTCAGCAACATCGGCAGTACATTTAGTTACTATAATAACTACAACAAACATTAGACCTTCACAATGTGGAAGCATGTTAAGTACTATGAATACTCAAATTTTAGCGGTTATCTATCCAAGTGCTCAAATGTATAGATTTGAAGTTTCAAATGGAGCAGAGGTTAGAATATATGATACTACTAAGTATAATTTTGATTTAAATAAATTGCCAGGTACTACTTATGCTACCACATATAGTATCCGAGTAGCAGTAAAAATCAATGGCGTTTGGGGTAATTTCGGTAACTCTTGCAATATTACTACGCCATCACTTTCTAGTAATGTTATTCTTACAACTAAAGTTAATCCTGCATTCTGCGGAACTACTTTAGCTGCATTAGACACAAAAATTCCTGCTACAATTGTTCAAAATGCTACAGGTTACCGTTTTGAAATCATTACAGGTGGGGTAACTACAGTATATGATTCCGCAACTTACAACTTCAAACTTTCTCAAGCAGGAGTAGCAGCTTATGGCACAACTTATGCTATTCGAGTAGCTGCTTTAGTAAGTGGCACTTACGGAAATTATGGAGCGTCTTGTAATGTTTCAACTCCTGTATTAGCTGTAAATTCAGTTCCTACTACAACAATACATCCAAGTTTCTGCGGAGCAACTTTAGCTGCATTAGATACTAAAATTGGGGCTGTTATAGTTGCTGGTGCAACAAAAGGTCGTTTTGAAGTGACTATAGAAGGAGGTTCTCCTATTGTCTACGAAGTGGCAGCATACAATTTTAAACTTTCTGAAACTGGAGTTGCTGTATTGTATAATACAAATTATGCAATTCGTGTAGCGGCTTTAGTAAATGATGTTTGGGGTAATTATGGTACTTCTTGTACTGTAACTACACCTTCGGCTCCAATTACAAGAATGAAAACCAAAACTTTTGAAGTTGCTGCTTATCCAAATCCATTTGAAACAGCTTTCAATTTAAACTTAGAAACTCCATGTAAAGAAGTAGTAACTATTGCAGTTTATGACATGATGGGTAAATTGGTAGAAAACCACCAAGTAAACCCATTGGAAGTTGCTAACTTACAAATAGGTAATAACTTTGCGGCTGGAATCTATAATGTTATTGTTTCTCAAGCAAACGAAATGGAAGCCATTCGTTTGATAAGAAAATAAAAATATTTTTAATAGAGTTATTTAAAAAAGGCTGTCATATTTATGACAGCCTTTTTTACAAATAAAAAATAGCTAAGGAATTACCAAGTTTTGGATTAAATACTTCATACTTAAATAAACACCTTTGAAAATTTTGAATTTATATTCTTGTTTTGACGGTTAATCTTTTAAAAAAGAAATATTACGTTTCAAGCCTTCTAGTTTCGTTCTTTTTATGGCTGAATTTTTAAATAGTGTTTTAAAAACTTCTTCGGTAATTTCTTCCCAATCATTTTTATTCATTGCAAGAAGTTCGGGATTTGGATCAAAAAGGGGTTCGTTGTGCGGTTTTGAAAACCGATTCCACGGGCAAACATCTTGACATACGTCACAGCCAAAAGCCCAATCATCAAATTTTCCTTTCATTTCAATCGGGAGATTTTCTTTGAGTTCTATCGTAAAATAAGAAATACATTTACTTCCATCTACAACATAAGGAGAAACAATAGCTTGAGTAGGGCAAGCATCAATGCAAGCCGTACATGAACCGCAATGATCAGTAGTTGCATTGTCATATTCTAATTCTAAATCAATTATCAATTCGGCTATAAAATAAAAGGAACCTGTTTGTTTGGTAATCAAATTACTGTTTTTGCCAATCCATCCCAAACCGCTTTTTGCTGCCCAAGCTTTGTCTAAAACAGGAGCAGAATCTACAAATGCTCGACCTGATACTGCACCGATATTTTCTTGAATACTGTCTAATAACTCTTTTAATTTCTCTTTTATAACAAAATGATAATCCTGTCCGTAAGCATATTTAGAAATTTGATAACTGTCTTTATTTTGTGAAGCTGACGGATAATAATTCAATAATAATGACACTACACTTTTAGCATCTTCGACTAATAATGTTGGGTTTAGTCTTTTATCAAAATGGTTTTCCATATACGCCATTTGGCCATGTTGATTTTGATTCAACCAATCTTCCAATCGTGGGGCTTCTGCTTCTAAAAACCCAGCTTTGGATATGCCACAAGATAAAAAACCGAGGCGTTTGGCTTCGGATTTTATTAATTGGGAATATTTTGTGTTATGATTTATGAATTAAATATTATAAGTTCAACAAACTTAGATTTTAAAGAAATTTTCACTAAACTGTGATGTCAACCTTTTTTAACAACGCATTATTAAAAAAATCAATGAAATAAGAATCAAAGAAATAAGTGACGAAATAACAACACCGATTTTCATCCTAGCTTGTTTAAAATGAAATATTAGCCAAATAAAAAAAGCTAGAAAAAACATTAGAAAAATAAGCATGAACAACAATCCTGTAACCATTAAATGAATTATTTTCAGATTTTTATTTAATCATTTGCGCTAAATTGAAATTTTGAGAATATGCTTTGACTTTAAATGAAATCCTAACCTTAAAAAAGACCACCTTGTATATTAGCTTTCACTTTACCCAAATGTTTATATGCTTTTTCAGTAACTTCTCTACCTCTAGGAGTTCTCATAATAAAACCTTCTTGAATTAGAAAAGGCTCATAGACTTCTTCTATTGTTTCGCTACTTTCAGAAACGGCAGTGGCTAGCGTAGAAAGACCTACAGGACCTCCTTTGAATTTGTCAATGATGGTGTTTAAAATTTTATTGTCCATTTCGTCCAAACCGTGTGCGTCAACATTTAGTGCTTTGAGCGAATATTTTGCGATTTCAATATCAATTTTTCCGTTTCCTTTTATTTGAGCAAAATCTCTTACTCTTCTTAATAAAGCATTCGCTATACGAGGTGTACCACGACTTCTGCCGGCAATTTCTATAGCGGCTTCCATTGTAATTGGCATTTTTATAATTGCCGAACTTCTTTGTACAATTGTAGTTAAAAGTTCTACGGTATAATATTGTAATCTGCTTTGAATTCCAAAACGAGCACGCATTGGCGCTGTTAGTAATCCCGAACGCGTTGTCGCGCCTACTAATGTAAATGGATTAAGATTGATTTGAACCGTTCGGGCATTAGGTCCCGATTCTATCATGATATCAATTTTAAAATCTTCCATAGCCGAATATAAATATTCTTCTACAATCGGACTCAAACGATGAATTTCGTCAATAAAAAGTACATCTCGATCTTCGAGATTGGTTAATAATCCTGCTAAGTCTCCCGGTTTGTCTAAAACGGGACCTGACGTGATTTTGATACCAACTCCTAATTCGTTGGCTAAAATATTAGCCAAAGTAGTTTTTCCTAAACCTGGTGGGCCGTGAAACAAGGTGTGATCTAAAGCTTCGTTTCGCTGATTGGCAGCTTGAACAAAGACTTTGAGGTTTTCTAATACTTGGTCTTGACCAGCAAAATCATCAAAAGTCAGTGGCCTCAACTTTTTTTCAATGTCGAGTTCCTCTGGATTGTAGCCTTTGTTGGTGGGATCTAAATTTTCATTCATGACTACAAATATAAATGCTTTTAACCGAAAAACGCATTTAGGAATATTATTTTCTTTATTCCATTTCTCCCCGAACTTTTTCCGTTGAAAATGGACTTAAAAAAATAAATTTGGTGAATGCCATTTTGGATTTAATACCGCATCACTTTAAAATTAGCTTCTTTTTCAATGAATTTAATTTTAAAGAAATAAGTGCCTGTCGCAAACAAAGCCATATTAACTTTGGCATCTAATCCGTTAATTTTATTTTGATATAACAACCTTCCTTCTGGATTGTAAACCAAAATTTCAGACATTATTGTTTTTGATGCTATTGTCACGATTCCATTGGTTGGATTTGGAAAATAAGTAAAGTCGATATTAGGTTCAAATGTAGCATTACTTAACATTGGACTACAAGAAACATTGGCGATATATCCAGGGCCAACAACACCAATATCAGAGAAAAATTTTAATGTTAATGATCCGTCATTTGCAGTTGAAGTAAAAGTTCCCGGCAAGGTTGATCCAGTGAATCCTCCTGAGCTTAAATCGGGTGCTGCCGTTGAATTTCCATCATAAATATGCAAATAATCATAATCTAATTCAAGATCAAAAGCAGAAAATTCAACAGTTATTTTATTATTAGCCATATTTGGAATTATGGTTCTTATGTAGGTCTCCGAATCGGAATAATTATTTGAAACTCCTCCAGTATCAGTAATTAAAACGCCATCACAATAGTTAGTTGATGTAACTATAATATATTTTTCGACGGTAGCTGTTAACCCAAAACCACATATTGGACGTAAAGAAACTTTATAATAGGTATTTGGTAATAATCCAGAAACAGAATAATTATTAGTTGAAACCGATACCCAATTTAAAACATTACTTGAAAAAGGGGATACGGCAATTTGCCATGAAGAAGCACCTCCTGAATCTGTCCATGATATGTTCGCAGAAGTTGAATTTGTATTTGTAATGTTGATTCCAGAAATAGTATTGATACAAGTATTAATACAATCGGAACTTAAACAACTACCTGAGTTTATTGCATCAATAATAGCGGTTGCTGGTTGTAATCCAAAACCATTATTTAGATTTATGCCTACTCCAGAAATCAGATGGCAATAACTCATTATTGTTCCTTTATCTGTTGTAGAGGGAATAGGCCCTTGAACACATGTTCCTTCTGTGTAACCTGCAGATTGACCACAGCCATCTATAGCTGTATTGTCTCCATTCCAATAACATCCGTGAGTGTGTCTGGAACCTAATAAATGTCCAAATTCATGCGAAATAACATTTATGGTCCAA
>CAIRNC010000095.1 GCA_903879875.1 uncultured Bacteroidota bacterium | reverse complement strand
GCCAGTGGCGTTATAAGGCGCAATCAATTCGCTTGTAGTTTTGTTTTTCAAAATGTCCAAACAGCCTAAAAGGCCTGTGTTTCTGAAGGCACCCATACTCGGATGTTGGCTTCTCATTTCCTCAATTTTTGATTCTAAATAAGCACTCATTTTCTTTGTATTGGCAATCAAATGGTCACTTTCATAAATGTTAATAACGGCCAATGCTGCTGCCAATGCTACGGGATGTGCATTATAAGTTAACCCAATCATCATTGGAGTATTTTCAAATTTAGCAGCAATTTTGTCAGAAACCATTAAGCATCCCAAAGGTAAATAGGAAGACGTTAACCCTTTGGCCATACAAACCATATCAGGAATAATATCATGATTTTCGAACCCAAACCATTTTCCAGTTCTACAGAAACCACTCATTACTTCATCAGCTATGAATAGGATTCCGTATTTTTCGCACAACGCTTTTATGCCTTTAAGATATCCTTTTGGATAGTGCAAACAACCCGAAGAGCCACTTTCGCCTTCAAAAATAAAGGCAGCAATATTGGTTTTTCCTTCAAAGTGGATTACTCTTTCTACATATTCTAAACTTAAGCTCAATTTTGTGGCATCGTCTAGATTTTTCATCCCAAAGAAATAGTAAGGGTCGTCTAATAAAACGGCATTGGTCATTTGTTGGGAGTCGTTTGCCAATTTTCTAGGGTCGCCACCAACGGACATTCCGCCAATAGAACCACCATGAAAAGCTCTGTATCGACCTATAATTTTATGTCTTCCGGTGTAAAGTCTTGCTAATTTAATAGCATTATCAATAGAAGATGTTCCGCACAACGTATAAAAAGCTTTGTTCAAATCGCCCGGACATATTTCTGCCAATTTTCTTGATAATTGGGCTCTAATTTCGGTGGTGCAAGTTGGTGTAACAAAACTTACTTTTTGCATTTGTTTTACAACTGCTTCGGTAACGCGCTGATCGCCATGACCTATATTTACTGACATTAATCCTGACGAAAAGTCAATGATTCTTTTGCCTCCTATTTCATATAAATAAACCCCTTCGGCTCTTTCAATGGCAATTGGGTTTACGCTTGCTTGTGCCGACCACGAGAATAAACTAAATTCTTTACTGTCGGAAATGATTTGTTCTTTGCTTAACATTAGTTTACTTTTTTATTTCAATAATTATTTTCTATTTCAGATTGGACTCCCTTTTTAATTCCCATTCGGGGGTTAGGGGGCTTAACTCATCCAATTGGTTCCTGCTTCCGGGTTCCATTTGGTTGTTGTTTTCTTTTCTTTTGTAAAAAATATAATGGAGCTTTTTCCTGTAATATCACCGGAACCAAATCGAGATTCATTCCAACCGCCAAAACCAAAAGGTTCTCTAGGAACGGGAACGCCAATGTTTATTCCGCACATTCCTGCCGAGGCATTTTCTATAACATAATTGGCCAAACCACCACTTTGTGTAAACACGGAGCACGCATTTCCGTAAGGATTGGCGTTTTCAATGGCTAAAGCTTCGTCAATTGTTTTTACACGAACAATGGTCAAAACTGGTCCGAAAATTTCTTCTTTTGCCACTTTCATATCTGCTGTAGCAAAATCAATGATGGTTGGGCCTACATAAAAACCGTTTTCTTTTCCTGCAACAACGGTATTTCTTCCGTCAAGAATAATTTTTGCGCCTTGTTGCTCTGCCTCGGTGATGTAGTTTTCAATTCGGTCTTTGGCTGCTTTTGAAATCACAGCACCTAAATTTGTTCCGCATTGAATTTTTTGACCTTCGGCAACCAATTTGTCTAAAACCGCATCGCAATTTCCAACGGCCAAAAGCGTTGCAGCCGCCATACATCTTTGTCCTGCGCAACCGCTCATAGAAGCTACAATATTCGACGACGCCATTTCTGGATGTGCATCTGGTAATAAAACGATATGATTTTTTGCACCTCCGAGTGCCAATACTTGTTTTAAATTATTGCTGGCTCTTTGATATACAATTTTTGCCACTTTGGTTGACCCAACAAAGGTTACTGCTTTGATTCCTGGATGGTCACAGATGTTTTCAACCGTAGACTGCGTTCCGTTTATAATGTTGAATAAACCGTCGGGAAGTCCTGCTTCTTTCAATAATTTAGCGATGTATTGACTGCTGATAGGCACGGCTTCTGATGGTTTAAGAATCATGGCGTTTCCGAGGGCAAGCGCGTTGACCACCGTCCAATGGGGCACCATGCTTGGAAAATTAAAGGGCACAATAGAGGCCACCACGCCTATGGCATGTCTTGATGAGGCGCAATAAACCCCTTTGCTCACTTCCATATTTTCGCCGTTTACAAACTGAGGAAGCGAACAAGCAAACTCGGTAAGTTCTATGGCTTTGTCGATTTCGGCTTTGGCTTCACCGTGCACTTTTCCGTTTTCACGGTAAATGATTTCGGTAAGTTCGGCGTTATTTTCTTCTAAAAGGCGTTTGTATCTATAGAAAACTTGTACCCGTTCTTTGATGGTTACTTTTTCCCAAATTTTTTGTGCTTTTTCGGCAGCGACTACTATTTCGTTCAAATCGTCTAGGGTTGATTCGTTGAAACTGCTCAATAGACTGCCGTCTAAAGGCGAGATTACAGCTATGTTTTTACTAGAACTTCCTGTTTTGAATGTGCCGTTGATAAAGTTTTGTACTTCGTTATATTTCATCTCTTGTCGTTTTATTGGTTATTCAAATATAGGCAATTTTGTAAAAAAAATTAGAATAATACTATTTAATAGTGGGAATATTTGATTATTTCAAAGAAAGTAAAGGTTTAAATAGTATAAAAACAAAAAAACCAAGCTACAATTTTCGTGTAACTTGGTTTTCTATTCTAAATTATTTTTTTAATGCTCTAAGATAGGAGATTTCGTTTAGTGGGGATTGCTTTCGATAGTGGGCACGGATTGCACCCGAGTGAAACGAACGGACGAAGTAATGCTGCGCTATCCATTGCGAGGGATTTTGTGCATATCTGAGTAATCGGGGTGTTTTTAAGCCTCTCCTTTTTTACAAAACTCAACTTCGGCCCAAAATTAAACCTCGCTTAAATTGACTTAAACGAGGTTTGATTTTATTCTTTTTTTGAAATTTTGTTTATTGGTAGGGTTGTGCAACAGCTACCTGTGTTGTGCGATAGCCCTTTTATTTAATTGATTTCAATTCTTCTAATAAATTATCCTCTTCGATAATTCCTTTTGCAATATTGAAATCATAGCGACATTTAGGTTTTTTGAAGTAACCATTGAAAGAAAATGTTTTGTCTATTCTTAGCAATTCAGCCTTGTTTTTCTGAACTTCGGATTCTATAATTTCTGTAGAGTCATTGTAAGCATCGATTAGTTTTCTTTCAATATCATATGCTTTTAAATCTGTTCCAATATATTTATATATTCCATAACACATCATTTCGTCAGAATATAACAAATGCTCATATTTTTGCGAATAGGTAACTTCTTCACCATTAATTATCTCTTTTTTATTATTCTTAATAAATTGATAAATTTTATAAGACGTAAGCAGTTGAATGTAAATGCTTGAATCTGCACTTCCATCAAATAAAAATTTTAACGGATGATTTTCAGATGAAGAGGCATCATAAATTTCCTGTAATACTCTAGCAATACTATTTTTTGCTACTTCGGGTTCTTCATAAAAAGTAGCGTACCAAAATTTCAAAACTGTTTCGCTATCAACTTGTTTATGAAAATCATTATTTTTTGATTTAAATCCTTCACCTCTTTTTGTTACATAATCAACCCCAAAATTTTTAAAAACTTCTTTCGTTAAACTATTGAAATCTTTATTGCTTATCTTATCTTTATTTGTAATTGGGGTTTGAGTATTTGTTGCGTCAGTAATTTTTTCAATAAGACTCGGCTCTTTACTTTCATAAACTCTTACATTTACAAAAACACCTTTTAGTTTTTCTCTATTGTTTTTGTATATATCATATAAAACTCTACTCGTTTGTAATCCATTAACAATTTGAGGATTTACTACAGGTAGATTATACTTTCCATCTTGAGCTGATTTAGGAACTGTAATTTGTTCTGTAATAATAGTAATTCCATTATTTAAAAATGGAAATAAAACTGCATCTTCACTATTTAGAGTTTTATTCATTTCTCTATTAGCTTTAAATTTTGAGGTTCCTAAAAATTGTCTGATATTTTCTTCAAAAAGTAAATCAAAGGAACCATTTATTGATATTTCTTTTTCAATAAGTTCACATATTTCGGTTGCTAATATTCTAAAATTTGCTGCTCTTGTATTTCCAATTGAAAAAGTATATAAAGCCTGATTATCTAAAAGAGAAAAGTTCGAATTTTCAGGGTGAAAAGTAAACTCAACTTTTGCTCTATGATTTTTCGCCATAGAAGATATTTTCTCATAAATCCAATTAGAATCATAAATTAAAAAAAAACGATCAGGATTATTGTACGAATTATAAATGTGTTCATTATTGGCATAATTTGGATCCATTTTATTTCCATTGAATACGAAAAATAATTTGATATCAATGATTTTACCATTTTGAGATATATTTTTATACTCATCGATAAATGGGGCTAAATCACTTATTTTTGTTTTTCCAACTTTATTTCCGTCAACAAATATATCCTTAACATCATTTCTGAATTTATCTAATTCGTTATCTTTTAAACTAGGAGAATTTTTACATTGAAACACATACATTTCATAGTAATCACCTAAATCGTTGAACCAAATTCCATCAATTCCACCATCCATACTTCCAGAACGTTTGGACTCTTTGTCTTTAATGATTATTTTATCAAAAACTTCTTGAAATGGTTTATCTAAAACTGAAGCAATTCCGAAAATTTCGAATGCTAAATCCAAATTTCTCTTATGATTTGCATCTTGAGGATATTCTTTTTCTATTCGTTCTAGAAAACCATTTATGAATAAGTCTTTGTTGTTCATCACTCTTTTTTTATAATTTTAAGTTTCAAATATAGTTAATAATATTTAAAAACGATAATTTATGCGGTTTTTAGAGGGTTTCGCACAACTTGTATATATACTCTTTACGCCTGTAAGGATTAGTATTTATTGATATTCTTTACTTTTTAAATTCTATAAGTACAACATAAGTACAACAAATCAGAATACTTTTACTTGACTATAGATCCCTATATTATTAAGCTGTGCTTGGCGGTTCATCGCTTGATACTCTGCTAGCTTGCCACAATAATATTGTTGGGTTGCTTTAGCATACCCATTTTGTAAAAGTAATTCATTTAAACATAATCCACTAGGCAAAATTACATACCCTAATTGCCTGCTCCAGTAGTCGTAATAGTTCTCCTGTTCCGTAATGATTGTTACAACCGTTTTAGGCGGTGCAACCGACAAAACGAAGTGCAAGGATTGCAAACCAAATTGGAGCAATAATTGGGCTGGTAAACTGCTTTTCTCTTCGTCCTCTTTCATCTTCCTATTTAGTTTTACTTCTGGTGCATCTAAGCCATAAAGTCGGATTTCTTTTTTCATTTTAGTGAAACGATGGCTAATGATGATGCTATCTCCATCAAGGACTTCTTCAATTTGCCAATGGGTTTCCACTATGTACGGTGCTTTTGCGTTGTATTGCATTGATTTAGAGTTATTTAAGTTATTGATATTCAAAGATAATCATTGAAATTTGTCTTATGAATTTTATCTAATTATTAACTTTTTAAATCTTAAAAAAATGGCAAGACAAAAAGGTGTTATCAAGTATGT
>CAIRNC010000094.1 GCA_903879875.1 uncultured Bacteroidota bacterium | reverse complement strand
TACTCTACAATCAGCAATCAAAACCCTCTTCAGTTCCATTCGGAATTGGAGGGGGTTTTCTTTTTTAACTCATTCGTATTATTTTTTAAGTATTAATTCATTGCTATTTTATGTTTTTTATAAAATTAAATAATCAACTCGTACTGAATTGGACTTAACGATTGCATTTTCTTATTGGATCTCCTCCTTTTGTTACCTGGTTTTCTTATATAAGAAAGTTTTTTTTACTTTTTTTTATAACCGCAAAGGGAGCGACCATTTTGGCAGCAAACCAATGTATGAATTGCTTTTAAGAAGACTTAAAGCAAATACTATTTACTCGATATTGAATTTGTTATTGCGTACAGGAAGTAATAGCATGTGCCTAATTACAACTGTACTTTTACTTTTTATAAGCACTTCTTCAAACGCTCAATTAGAAACGATAACAAAAACCGAAAAATATATTATTACTAAGCAATCTTTTTCCGCAGAAGACGGATTAGCTGCAAGAGATGTTTCCTCAGCCATTGAAGATAAAGACGGATTTATGTGGTTTGGCACCACTATCGGTTTATGTCGATATGATGGCAATTCTTTTAAAACCTATACCAAAGAAAATTTCGGATTAGCTTCTAATGAAATAACATCGCTATCTGTTGATGAAAATAACCATTTGATTATTGTATTTAATCATAATAATCTAAATGAAAAAAGACAGAGTCAAATTCAGGTGCTAGATTTAAATAACAATAAACTACAAACCTTGGAAAGCACTTATCCTAAGCTACCCTTTTCTACGAAAGACGTTGTTTGGATAGCAAATGATGCAAACAAAAATATGTTTTTTGTAACCGCAATGCCTTTTCATATCTGGAAGTTTACTGCTGCAAAAGGATTTAAGCTACTGGGAGAATTAACAGATTGGAATGTTAAAAATGCGCATGCAACAGATATAACAGATCATTCTATTCATTCAATAGTTCAAAACGGAAGTATTGTTTTGAAAAAATATTCTTATCCCAACTATTTAATTTCAGAGGATACGATTATTCCTTTTTATACAAAACCGGAAGAATCTGTGTTTTCTATAAAGAAAAATAAATCATTGTTGATATATAACACTACAACAAATGCTTTATCAAAAAGTAATTTTCCTGATGTTAAATATAGTTTTGTGAAACAAAGCGCTGACACATTTTTACATTTACAGTCTATAGCTGATTATCCATGGTGGATATGTCCACAGCATTTAGATGATGCAAATATAATAAGTAATTTAAAAAAAGGAATTTATTTGCTTGAGGATGAAACATTTTTTTTGATTGCCAAACCAGAAGAATTGAGAAAATATACAGATTTAAATATTAGATTTACATTTAAAGATAGTAGAAGCAATCGCTGGTTATGTACTAATTCGGGAGTCATTCAGGTTAGCATAGCACCCAACTATTTCAGCCGTTATTTTTCGAAAGACCAAATATCAAAGCCCACATTTTATCAAGTAAGAGGAATTTATGCCGACAATAATATTGATGTAAAAACAAATAAAACAACTACTTCTTTATATGCCAACGTGTGGCAATATTTATGTATTACTAAAGTAAATTCTAAAAAAGCACTCTTTTATAAGTCCAAAAAAACAGCACATTTCAATGCTTTGTTAAAGCATAAAGATAGATTTTATATCGGAACAGTTAACAACATTTGCGAATACAACCCCAATCAAAATAAAATTGTGGATTTTGGGTCAATTTCAAATAACAATATTGAAAATGGTCAATATATATGGGCTTTAACGGCTGTATCAGATAATATACTTTTAGCAGGACATATTGATGGTATAAGTCAGTTGAATTTGATGTCAAAAAAATGTAAAGCATTAGCATACGCTTCTTCCAAAATCCCAAAAGCTAAAAATGTTTATCGGTTTGTTAAGACCAAAGCCAAAGGACTAATTGCTGTAGCTGATAATGGACTTTTTGTGATAGACAAAAACAATACCATAGTCGATTATTACGGTAGTTTGGCTAATGATGCCTCCCATCATCTGCCTATTACTAGTATTTTTGATATGCATGAGGATGCAAAAGGAATCTGTTGGATTGCTAGTAATGGAGAAGGACTTTTTCGTTGGGACTGGCAACATTCTAAAAGCGATAAAAAGATAAGTATAAAGCAATTCACCTTAGATAAAGGGCTTCCTTCTTTGATATTGTATCGTATTGAGGAAGACTCGGATAACAATTTATGGATTGGAACTTATAATGGTTTAATGCGTTTTAACAGCCTGACTTATTCTACTTCTGTTTACACTACCAATGATGGATTAAACAATAACGAATTCAATAGAACCTCCTCTTTTAAAGCGGCTGATGGAAGGATGTATTTTGGAGGATTGGATGGCGTAAATGCTTTTAATCCCAAACAATTAATGGCATTCGAATCTAAAAATGAACCTTCCTTTAAATTAACGGTATTAACCAAGTATTCTGGAAAAAATAAAAAGCTAATCGATATTTTGGTTCTTCTAAAACAAGATAAAAAAATAGTCTTACAATCAGATGACCCGTTTTTAATAGTAGAGTTTCAGTTGTTGGATTTTCAAAAGAGGAAGCATTTGTATGCTTATAAATTGGAGGGCATCGATACGGACTGGAATTATATAGACGAAAACACGATTCGTTTGACTGGTTTGCCTTATGGGAAATTTAAAATGCATATCAAGGCACAATTGGACAATGGAAAATGGCAAAGTCATCCTATAGTATTTCCAATCATCGTGTTGAAACCTTTCTATTTACAACTTTGGTTTTTAATTATTTTGAGCATGCTTTTAATTGGCGGAATTGTGTTTTACTTCCGATTCCGAACCTATAAACTCCATAAAGAAAATCACGAATTAGAATTAAAAGTAGAAAATAGAACGGTTGATTTGACAGCAGCATTAAAAGACAAAGAGCTCTTGCTTACCGAAGTGCACCACCGAGTAAAAAATAATTTACAAGTTATTAGTGGATTGCTGGAATTACAAAAAGTACAATTGACCGATAAAAAGGCAATAGCCGCCTTTACAGAAGGACAAAGCAGGGTCAGTAGCATCGCTTTAATCCACCAAAATTTATATGAAAATGAAAACTTAGGCAACATTGAGTTTTGTTCATTTGCACGGGATTTGTCTAGTAAAGTGGCCGAACTTTTTGAAAACCAAAACAATAGAGTAGTTTTTACTATCGAAAATAAAGAAGTATTTTTAGATATAGACACCGCAGTACCATTAGGATTAATAATCAATGAGTTAATAACCAATTCCTATAAATATTTCAAAAAAGGAGCCCAAGAAAAGAAAATCAGCATCGACATAATTGTTTTGAAAAAAGGTGCCTATAAACTGATTTACAAAGACAATGGCCCAGGTTTAAAAAAAGGAATCGATTTTGAAACAGCAACCTCTTTAGGACTGGATTTAATAAAAGGATTGTCGTATCAGATTGATGGAAATGCAACCTATGCCTATGAAAATGGAAGTGTCTTTACTGTATTTTTTAAAAATTTAAAAGCTCGAAATAAATAAAATAGCATCACATGAACAAAATTAAAATAGCCATCGTTGAAGACGAAATAATTATTGCAAAAACAATTGTTTTAGCTTTAGAAAAACTAGGCTATGAATGCATAGGAACAGCAGGGAAATATAACGAAGCTATTACTATGATTGCCCAAAAAACACCTGATTTGGTATTGCTTGATATTAATTTAGGCACTAAAAAAGACGGAATTGACTTGGCTTTCGAAATAAAAGAACGTTTCAATACACCCATCATTTTTCTAACCGCCAATAGTGATCCGGCAACAATTACTAGGGCTAAAGAAATAAATCCTTTGGCTTTTTTAGTAAAACCGTTTTCGCAACACGATTTGTTTTCGGCTATTGAAATTGGGTGGAACAATTTTAATACTATTGCAAATGCAGAGGCCAACCCGCCCAAACATATTGTGGTAAAAGTAGGTACTACTTTTGAAAAAGTAGTGTTGGATGACATTGCCTATTTAAAAAATGACCATCATTATTTTGACATTCATTTAACTTCAGGAAAAAAGATTGTTGTGCGTTATACAACAAGCCAAATGATCGCTTTACTACCTACAAAACAATTTGTAAAAATAAACAGATCCTATATCGTTAACGTGCAAAAGATTACAAAAATAGAAGCTAAATCTGCACATATATCCGAACTTAAATTATTGATTTCAAAAGAAATTAAAGAAGAATTGTTACTTAGAATGTAGTCATTAAACCCAATAGAAATAGTTGAACCACTTATTTGATTATTGATTTGTAGTTGCTAAAGCCAACGAAATGCAAGCTAGTCGATTGATACGGAAATAAGGTTATAAGTTTAAAGTTTAGGAGGTTTAGGAAGTTTAGAAGTTTTCTACATCTAATATCGTTAATCTACTATCAGCAATCAAAACCCCCTTTAATTCCTTACGGAGTTAAATGGGGTTTTTCATATTGAGTTTATATTAAAGTGAATTTTTTAAATAATAATTCCCAACGGTTAAAGTATCTGATTTTTATTAAATTCACTAATCAAATTCAAATGCGATGTTACCTATGAATTTTATTAAAACGCTTAAAAATAAACAT
>CAIRNC010000093.1 GCA_903879875.1 uncultured Bacteroidota bacterium | reverse complement strand
GTAAAAGAAAAAAATATTGATAGCGTTGGAAACACCTATTTATTAGTTACTTTAATAAAGATGGGAATTTCCTATATTTTACTATATCCAATTCTCCAAGGTACTAAGAATTTTATGACGCCTGAAAAATCAAACTTCATAATCGTTTTCTTAGTATTTTTGACAATAGAAACGGTTGTAACTATTAGAATATTAAACAAAAAGCAATAAAATCGCATTTGACTGATTTTTTCGTCAAAAAAAATAAAACTAAAACTTTTTAATATTAATTTAAATTGTACTTTTGCACCAAATTTAAGAAAATAAATTAAAGATAAATATTCGATATGGTGTTTTCAAACAAACCACTCCAATTCATCTTAGCGGCTATAGTAGCTTGTCTTCCGTTAATTAGTTCAGCAAATACAACAGTTGATACGGTTAAAGTTACTTCTGAAACAACTCTTAAAGCGACAAACGCTGGACATGAGACTAATGTAGAAACGAAAGTTTTATCAGAAGATGAAAAGAAAGAAGCAGAAAGAAAAGCATTTGTAAAACATCACTTGCTTGATTCTCACGATTTCACTTTGTTTTCTTATGGAAAAGACGAAGAACATCAATCTCATTTTGGATTTTCATTACCGGTTATTCTTTGGGATAATGGATTGCATATCTTTTCGTCTTCTAGATTTGAACACGGAGAAGCTGTAGCGGAATCAGATGGTAATTACTACAAAATAGATCATCACAGTGGTAAGATTTTTAAAACTGACGAAGCAGGTATATTTATAGAAAATGAAAAAGGTCATGTCACAAACGAGCAGCCTATTGATTTTTCAATCACTAAAAGTTTATTGATGATTTTAATTGTAGGACTTTTAATGCTTTCATTATTTGCAGGTTTAGGAAAATCTTACAAAAAAAATGGTTCAATTGCCACTGGTGCCGGACGTTTTTTTGAACCAATAATCCTATACATCAGAGACGAAATTGCAATTCCAAACATTGGTGAAAAAAATTACAAGAAATACATGAGTTTCTTGCTGACCATCTTTTTCTTTATTTGGTTCTTAAACATGTTTGGTCTTACGCCACTAGGAGTTAACATTACTGGAAATTTAGCAGTTACGGCTTCACTGGCAATTCTAACCTATTTAATCACAACATTTACTGCTAAAAAAGATTATTGGAAACATATTTTTTGGATGCCAGGCGTTCCTGTGCCAATGAAATTTATTTTAGCACCAATTGAATTATTGGGAACAATTATTAAACCGTTTTCATTAACAATACGTTTGTACGCAAACATGTTAGCAGGTCACGTAGTTTTAATGACTTTAATTGCATTAATGTACAAATTCAATAGCCCAATTGGAAGTCCATTGTCGTTTATGTTGGCATTTGTATTGTCATTATTAGAAGTATTAGTTGCTTTATTACAAGCTTATATATTTACAATGTTGGCTGCTTTATATTTCGGAGCCGCATCAGAAGAGCATCATCACGAAGAAGCTCATTAGATTGCAGATTTTGAATTATGATTTTTGATTGCAGATTTGCTATTCTAAAATCTAAAATCGATAATCTTCAATCGTTAATCAAATTGAATGTTTAATTTTTAATACATATTTTTATGGAAATTCCTAGAATTATTGGAGCAGGATTAGTAGTTATTGGAGCAGGTATTGGTATTGGTAGAATCGGTGGTTCTGCAATGGATGCAATCGCTCGTCAACCAGAAGCTACTGGAAAAATCCAAACAGCTATGCTTATTGCAGCTGCGCTTGTTGAAGGTATTGGTTTCGCTGCAATTTTTGCATCGTAAATTAAAAATTATAAAAGCTACAACGGTTGGTTGTAGCTTTTATTACCTATTTAAAAACTAATAAATTAAAATCGTATATAATGGAAGAATTATTCGGATCGTTTTCATTAGGTTTGTTTATCATGCAAACTATATTATTTCTTGCACTTGTTTTCTTATTGAAAAAATTTGCTTGGAAACCTATACTTGATGCGGTTAATGAAAGAGAAGAAGGTATTAAAAATGCTTTACAATCTGCTGAAAATGCAAGAAAAGAAATGCAAAACCTTCAATCTGATAACCAACGCATTCTTCACGAAGCTAGAATAGAGCGTGATGCTTTATTGAAAGATGCTCGTGAGATGAAAGACAAAATGGTTGCTGATGCTAAAAATGAGGCACAAGCACAAGGTTTGAAAATGATTGAGCAAGCAAAAGCTGCTATCGAAAGCGAAAAAAATGCTGCTATGGCTGAATTAAGAGCGCAAGTTTCTAATTTATCTATAGAAATTGCTGAAAAATTATTGAAAGAAGAATTATCTAACAAAGAAGCGCAAACCAAATTGGTTGAAAAAATGTTAGGTGACGCAAAATTAAACTAATATGGCAGGTACAAGAGCAGCGATTCGTTACGCAAAAGCAATTTTAGATATAGCCGCCTCAAAAGGAGTAGCTTCTGAAGTGAGTGCCGACATGACTTTGATTGCAACAACAATTTCAGGAAACTCTGAATTGACGCATTTTATTCAAAATCCATTGATTAAAACGGACATCAAAAAGAATGTAGTTTTAGAAATTTTTGCTTCAGCAAATGCTGTAACACAAAGTCTTTTCCATTTATTATTAGAAAACAAAAGATTTGAAATTCTAGAAGCAATTGCAATAGAATACAACAAATTGTTTGATGAAATGAACGATGTAGAAGTAGCCCATGTTACTACTGCCTTTGTTATGGATGAAGCATTAGAAACCAAAGTTTTAGCTAAAATAGCGTCCTTTTCTAATAAAAAAGTGACTTTGAAAAATACAATAGATACTTCTATCATTGGAGGATTTATTTTGAGAATAGGCGATAAGCAATACAACGCTTCTATAGCCAACAGATTACAAGTTTTAAAAAGAGAATTAAGTAACTAGTTATTTATAAATAATTATGGCGGAAATTAAACCTGCTGAAATTTCAGCAATATTAAGAAAGCAAGTAGAAAGTTTTGAATCAGGCGCTACATTAGAAGAAGTTGGTTCTGTACTTCAAGTTGGAGATGGAATTGCTCGTGTTTACGGGCTTTCTAATGTACAATACGGTGAACTTGTAGAATTCGATAACGGATTAGAAGGAATCGTTTTGAACCTTGAAGAAGATAATGTTGGGGTGGTGCTTTTAGGACCATCTACTGGAATTAAAGAAGGTTCAACTGCAAAAAGAACACAACGTATTGCTTCTCTTAAAACTGGAGAAGGAATGGTAGGTCGTGTTGTAAATACACTTGGTCAACCAATAGATGGAAAAGGACCAATTACAGGTGAATTATTCGAAATGCCTTTGGAAAGAAAAGCTCCTTCATTTTTATAATTGCATTAGTAGCATTTGCGGCTTTTGAAGGTTTCTATTATTCACGGAACATGCAAAAGTCTGCCTCCGACAGTGATTACC
>CAIRNC010000092.1 GCA_903879875.1 uncultured Bacteroidota bacterium | reverse complement strand
CTTATAAAAGTCAGTATTATTATACTAACTGGTAAAATTACGTTTCTTTTTGATACGGCAAAAATTTATGATTAAAAAATACGAAATGCTACGGAGATTAATTGAACCTGTTGTTATTGTACGGTATAATTTTTTGTGTCGGTTTCCGATAATCTAAAATATCCCAGTGCATAATTGTCAAAATTGGTCGTGTTAATAATATTGCCTCTTACTGTTGCTGAAGGTGTCTGAAATGGGCTTCCGCCTTGACTTCCGGAAATGCTCAATAACACATTCATGTAGTTGAAATAGGTTTTAGAAATGCCAAAGTGTGTGATCTCAACTTGATATCCTGCTGTTAACTCTCTATTTCTTGAAATACTAAAAAATTGATTTCCTTGAAAAAAAGCATCTTCTCTTACATTGTAATCTGATTTTATTACATTTGAATAATTGTATTTGTACATATAGTAGTTTGTTTCATCAATTGGGTCATTGAAAAAGGCTTTGATTTCAATGTCTTTTCCTGAGAAACCGCCATCATTTTTTTGAACAATATGGTCTATCGGCACTACCGATTTTAAAGTTTCTGATGCCGTATAAGTTTGTCCATTGCTTACAACAGTTAAGGTATAATTTTCATTCAACACCGGAATAAAATTACTGCAAATATATTCTCCAGTTGTTGCATTTTCTATAAAATTAAAAATGGTGTTTGTGCTATTTGTAACATAAACGGTTGCTCCATGAACAACTGGAATTATATCACTATAAAAACCTGTAGTTGTTGTCAATATTATTTTCTGCTCGCTTCCGCTTGTTCCTTTTTGCCAATTTATAGATGCGTCAATAACCAATTTTGGTGGTGCTGTATTCAAGTCTACATCGACAACATCTTGGCAGCTTATGGAAAATAAGGTTAAAATAATTATACTGATATATTGAATTGTTTTTTTCATTTGGATTAAAATTTAAAATTATAACTTACCGCTGGAACCATTCCAAAGATTGAGGTTCTAACCGCTTCATTTGCGCCTGAGATAGCATTTTGTCTAAATGTTATAGAAGCTGCATTTTTTCTATTGTATAGATTGTAAATACTAAAAACCCATTCGCTTTTCCATTTTCTTTTATCGTTTTTTCGAGAACTTAAAGTGGCAGAAATATCCAAATGATGATAAGCGGGAAGTCTGTTTTCGTTTCGCAAACCATAATTAGGCACCATTATGTCTCCGTTATATTGATATTGACCATTCGGATAGGTTACTGGTTGTCCGGTTTGTAAAGCAAAATTAGCACCAAAACTCCATTTTTTATTTAAGGTATAAGCACTTGTAACGGCTAAATTGTGCAATTTGTCATAAGCAGAACTGTACCAATTTCCGGCATTTATACCTGGTTCAGTAGCATTTCTTCCCAATGTTTGTTGTTCCGATTTCGATAATGTATAAGATATCCAACCACTTAATTTTCCAGTATTTTTTCGTAGCATGACTTCTAAACCATACGAACGTAGTTGCCCGTTTAGAATAACTTGTTCAATGGCTTTGTTAGCAACTAAATCAGCTCCGTCAATATAATTGATGCGGTTTTGAACTTTTTTATAATAGGTTTCCAATTCTAATGAGTACGTATCGTCTTTAAAATTCTTGAAATAGCCCAATGCAACTTGGTCGGCAATTTGCGGTTTGATGAATTGGTCACTTGGCGTCCAAACGTCCAATGGAGTAGGGGAAGAGGTGTTTGAAATCAATTGTAAATATTGCACCATTCTATTGTAACTTGCTTTTATGGATTGGTTTTCGTTCAACTGATATGCCATCGAAAAACGAGGTTCCAAATAATTGTAGTCTTTTATAACTTTATTTCTGCTAAAATATTCTGTTGCGATAGGTGTTGCTTTTTCATAAATCTGTTGGTTTTGGTTAAAGGCCACAGGATTATCGTCTGCATAAATATTCATTGTGGATTGTCCTAGACGATAAAACATGCTGTATCGTAATCCATAAGAAAGCGATATTTTTTTAGAAATTTCGTGTTCAGCATCTAAATATAAAGAAGGTTCGAAGGCAAATTTTTTATCCAATTGATCCGAAATAATACCAGAAGTAGCATTTGAAGGCGTGATAGTTCCGGGATTAAAATCGTAATAAATGCCATTTACACCATAGTTTAGTTTGAATTTATCGGAAAGATAGTGTTTGAAATCATATTTAATATTGTAATTCTTAATGCCTGAATCCCATTGGAATCCAACAATATTAATTGCCAATCCGTAGTAATAATCGCTGTAAATCAAGGATAAATTGGAAAATAATTTATCTGAATACAAATGATTCCATCTTAAATTTAAGGTAGAATTGCCATAAGTATTGGTAAAACTGTTGCTGATACTAAAAACATCTCGACCAAAATAACCCGAAACATATAAGTTATTAT
>CAIRNC010000091.1 GCA_903879875.1 uncultured Bacteroidota bacterium | reverse complement strand
TTTTCTTTTCTCTTTTTTCTGCCGCTTTTTCTTTTGCGGTTTTAAGAGGTTCTTTTTTTACCGTTTTCTTTGCGTCTTGACTTTTTGCCATGCTATTTGATTTTAGAATTAGAAATTTTATTGAAGTAAAGGTAAAAATTATTTTCATCAAACAAAAAAAATCCTCCAACTACTTTCTACAATTGGAGGATTTACTATTTTGAAAGAAATTTTGAGTTATAAAAAACTAGCCATTTACAATAACCCAAGTTCCGTTGGCAATTAAACTTTCTGCTTTTTTGTATTTCATTTCTTGTATTTGTCCATTTGCCACATTTTGAATTGTAACTGTATCATTACGATTTATTTTTGGAGTTTCGCGAACAATAGTTTCAGTAATTTGTCTTTGTTGCGTTTGTCCTGCTTCACGATTAGCGTTTTCACTATTTGGAATTTCATCTTTTGAAGTAGTATAATTTTCTTTTTGACGTACTTCTTTGGCTTCTTGAATATTTGGAGCGTTGTGAATTGGTAAATCACCTTTAAATAAGAATGAAATTACTTCTTTGTTTACACCATTTAGCATGTTGCTAAACAATTTATAAGCTTCAAATTTATAGATAAGTAATGGGTCTTTTTGTTCATGAACTGCAAGTTGAACGGATTGTTTTAATTCGTCCATTTTGCGTAAATGTTTTTTCCACGCTTCATCAACTATGGCCAATGTGATATTTTTTTCAAAATCGGCTACCATTTGCTTTCCTTGAGTTTGGTATGCTTTTTTCAAATCAGTTACCACATTCAAAGTTTTTATTCCGTCAGAAAATGGCAATACAATACGCTCAAATTTGTTGCCTTCTTTTTCAAAAACTTCTTTGATAAAAGGCATCGCTTCACGTGCACTTCGGTCGGATTTTTCTGTGTAAAATTCTAGGGTTGCTTTATAAACTTTTCCAGTCAACTCCACCTCTGATAATTTTTCAAATTCACTTTCTGTTACAGGTGAAGTGATTGAAAAATAGCGAATTAATTCAAATTCAAAGTTTTTGAAATCATTTACCCCTTTATTACTTGAAACAATGAGTTCACAAGTATCATACATCATGTTGGCGATATCTACTTTCAAACGTTCTCCATGCAAAGCGTGACGACGGCGTTTGTAAACCACTTCACGTTGCGCATTCATAACATCGTCATATTCTAACAAACGTTTACGAACACCAAAGTTGTTTTCTTCTACTTTTTTCTGAGCACGTTCGATAGACTTGGTCATCATTGAATGCTGAATTACTTCACCTTCTTTCAATCCCATTCTATCCATTACTTTTGCTACTCTTTCTGAGCCAAAAAGACGCATCAAATTATCTTCTAATGAAACATAAAACTGAGAACTTCCAGGATCTCCTTGACGTCCAGCACGACCACGTAACTGGCGATCGACACGACGCGAATCATGACGTTCTGTTCCAACAATGGCTAATCCACCAGCTGCTTTTACTTCGGCAGAAAGTTTGATATCGGTTCCACGACCCGCCATGTTGGTAGCAATGGTTACTACTCCCGATTTTCCAGCTTCTTCAACGATTTGCGCTTCTTGTTTGTGCATTTTTGCATTCAAAACATTGTGTGCAATGCCTCGCATTTTCAACATTCTACTCAATAATTCGGAAATCTCAACGGAAGTTGTTCCAATAAGGACAGGTCTTCCGGCTGCGGTTAGTTCCGATACATCTTCGATAACAGCATTGAATTTTTCACGAGTCGTTTTATAAATAAAATCTTCTTTGTCTTTTCTAGACATCGGACGATTGGTTGGAATTTCAACAACGTCTAATTTATAAATTTGCCATAGTTCACCTGCTTCTGTAACAGCAGTTCCAGTCATTCCAGCCAATTTGCTGTACATTCTGAAATAATTCTGTAAAGTTACAGTTGCAAAAGTTTGGGTTGCGTCTTCAATTTTAACACTTTCTTTAGCTTCAATGGCTTGGTGCAGTCCGTCAGAATAACGGCGACCGTCCATGATACGACCTGTTTGTTCATCTACAATCAGGATTTTATTATCCATTATTACATATTCTACATCTTTTTCAAAAAGAGAATAGGCTTTCAATAATTGTGTTAAGGTATGAATACGTTCGCTTTTCACTGAAAAATCTTGGAACAAGCGTTCTTTTTCTTCTGCTTCAGCGTCTTTGCTTAATTTTTTCTTTTCAATGATGGCAATTTCTGTACCTATATCTGGTAAAACAAAGAAATCACTTTCAGTATCTCCAGAAAGAAATTTAATTCCGTTATCAGTCAATTCTACTTGATTGTTTTTTTCTTCAATCACAAAATACAAGGCTTCATCTACCTTTGGCATTTCACGATTATTGTCTTGCATATAAGAATTTTCCGTTTTTTGAAGCAACTGTTTGATGCCTTCTTCACTTAAAAATTT
>CAIRNC010000090.1 GCA_903879875.1 uncultured Bacteroidota bacterium | reverse complement strand
GTCGATTATTTTTAAAAAAAACTTTCCAATTTAGTTAATTAATCCCAATTGAACTTCACTTTATCGGCTATTTAGATTAATTTATACTATTAAAGAATTGATTCAAATTCGTATAAAAATTGAGACAAATAGATTTTATTATTAGAATTATTGAGCTATAAAAAATCAATTATTTTACCGCATCCAATAACGAAAACATTATTTCGAAACCAAAAAAAACAGCACCATAGAATAATCCGAAATGAGTAAATTGGTAAAACAGTATGGGATGGAAATTCCTAATTATTTACTGTTTATTGAATTGGAAAATTTTATGACACTTACCAATTCTTGCAAATATTAATCCATTTAACCAACAATAGCAGCTCCAAATTTTAATTCTGTAATAAAACAACTAACGTTCTAATTCCAAAATTTCGGTTTGTGCTTTTTTGGTGAGGCTTTTAAAAACCAATTGGTAGGAATCATCAATCAATTGCTTTACTAAAGAATCAGGAACGTCACGATTAATAGCAACGGTATTCCAATGAGTTTTGCTCATGTGCCAGCCGGGTTTTATGTCTTCATATTGTGCCCGCAATTCTTCTGCATCATCAGGGTTGCATTTCAAATTCACTGAGGGTTCGTTTTTTTCCCATTGGTTCAACGACGATAGTGCAAACATTTTTGCTCCAACTTTAAATACTAAAGTTTCTTCGTCAAAAGGAAAATGTTCGGTAACGCCTTTTTTAGAAAGGCAATATTCGTAGAAAGTTTCCAAATTCATTTGTTTTGATTTTAAGACTTTAACACGCTGTATAAAATAGGTTTGCTGGGACTTGCATCATTTTCAAATGGGCCAATTTGTAAATTCAATAAATAACTCCCATCTTTTATCTCATTATTCACAAAAATCATTTCTGTAATCGTACAATTGATTCGGGCATCGGGATTCAAATCATTAACATCTTTCACATTCCAAAAGGCTTTGTGTGCCAATAACTTTCCTTGATCGTGTTCCTTATCTACACTTGGCAAATCAATTAGCAAATGTTGAATGCCTTTTTCACGAATGAAAATTGAAGCATCTTCAGACAAATAAGGCGGATTGGTATTGGAATATTTCTTTGACATTTTATCGGAACTATTCGGCAAGGTTCGGATGATTATGGCTTCGGGTGTAGCACCATTTAAAGCCTTTTCAATTTGATTTTTAGTAATAATCCCATCTTCGTTTTGTTGTTCGGGTTGCACGGAAATCAATTCTGCCAAAAAGAAAAACTGCTTTAAGGATTGATTAATCGAGTAGAATTCTTTGGTAATGTGCCCCAAACATTCGGTATGAGTGCCGTGTCCGTGTGGATTAAAGAAGATGTTGTTGAAATTTGTTGAAGAACTACCTTCTGCGACTTTCCCAATCCAATCACCAAAAACTACGGGTTCAATTACGGGTTTTTCTATATACCAAGCAATCGGATTTTCATCTGTATTGGACAATGAAATGGAAATATCAATTGGTTTTGATAAGTCAACTTCGAAATTATTTATTTTTGCTATCATTTATGCTGAACTCGTTTCAGCATCTTACCAACTAAACGAAATCGTGTTGAATAGATACTTTTTTATAACTCCAAATATAAATCTTTTAATTCGGGATTTAAAATTTTTACCAAATTCCATTTCCAGTCTTTATGCCAGTTCTTTAATTGTTTTTCTCTCGCAAATGCATCTCTATAATCCCCAAATTCTTCAAAATAAATTAGAATTGTAGCATTATACTTTTTTGTAAAAACTGCTCCAGTGCCATTTTTATGGCATTCGATTCTGTTTTTTAAATTCTTAGTAGCTCCAACATATAAAACTGAAAAATTTTTATTGGTCATTATATAAATATAACCTTTAATCATCACTCTTTATCATATGTTCAATTTTACTTTCTTACTTTCAAAAGATGCTGAAATTATTTCAAAAGATGCTGAAACTAGTTCAAAAGATGCTGAAACTAGTTCAGCATAAACAAATCACTTGCAATTCCGTCAGTTAGAAATTTTCCTTTTTTTGTAGTTTTTAATATGTTTTCTTCTATAAAAACTAAATCGTCATTTAAGAATTTTTGTACTTGTTTCATCAAATATTCAGCATAAATACTTCCAAAATCCTTTTTTATTTTATCCAGTGAAACGCCCCAAATCGTTCGTAAACCTGTCATTACATATTCATTATAACGGTCGGTTATGGATAAAACCTCCTCTTCATTAGGAAATTGATTTTCTTGCAAAGCCTTTATATAAAGTGAATTATTAGCTACATTCCAACTTCGGGAAATGCCGTTATAACTGTGTGCTGATGGACCAATTCCGATATATTTTTTCCCCAGCCAATACGCCGAATTGTTTTTTGAAAAGTAAGCTGACTTACCAAAATTGGATAACTCATAATGTACAAAATCATTTGCTTCAAGCATTGCTACCAAAATAGAAAAATGTTCTTGAGCCACATCATCATTAGGTTTTCCAATTTTTCCAGTCTGAATGAGTTTGTGCAAAGCGGTTTTAGGTTCTACTGTTAAAGCGTAACTCGAAATATGTGGAATGCCAAAGGACAGTGCCATTTCGATGTTTTTTTTCCATTTTTCGTTACTCATTCCTGGAATTCCATAAATCAAATCGAGCGAAATATTATCAAAATATTTTGTAGCGAATGACAAACAACTTTTGGCTTCCTCTGAATTGTGAGCACGATTCATCAACTGCAAATCGTCATCAAAAAACGATTGAATTCCAATGCTTAGCCGGTTAATTTTAGTTTTAGACCATTCTATTATTCGTTCTTCTGACAAATCATCCGGGTTGGCTTCAATAGTGATTTCTGGATTTTCTAAAACCGAATAATTTTTAAAAACTACTTCAATCAGAAATCGTAGATCCGCAATCTGCAATATTGAAGGGGTTCCTCCGCCGAAATAAATCGTCTCAATCGTTACATTTTCAAACTCGCTTTTGCGCAACTTTAATTCATTGGCAAGAGCCAAAACCATCTCCTCTTTCTTCTTCATGGAAGTCGAAAAATGAAAGTCACAATAATGACAGGCTTGCTTACAAAAAGGGATGTGGATGTAGATTCCGCTCATAGATTAGTGGCAGGTTTAGAAACTATTTCTTTACTCGTGATTCATTATTCTTCACAAAAGCATCCCAACCTGAATAGCTTTTTTCGCCAACTGTTTTCCCAGAATTGAAAAAATGACAAACGGCTGCCGCCAAACCATCAGTGGAATCAAGATTTTTGGGTAATTCTTTGAGGCCTAAAAGTTGCTGCAACATTTTAGCTACTTGCTCTTTACTGGCATTTCCGTTTCCAGTAATGGCCATTTTTATCTTTTTGGGTTCATATTCGGTAATGGGAATATCTCTTGAAAGTCCCGCTGCCATTGCCACACCCTGTGCCCGACCTAACTTCAACATCGATTGCACGTTCTTTCCGAAAAAAGGGGCTTCAATAGCAATTTCATCTGGATGATGGGTTTCAATAAGCTCAATAGTGCGCTCGAAAATGACTTTAAGTTTTTGATAATGATTGTCAAATTTGGACAATTGCAACTCGTTAAGTTGTATAAATTGCATGTTTTTTCCGACTACTTTTATCAACCCAAAACCCATAATGGTCGTTCCTGGATCAATTCCTAATATGATTCGTTCTTTTGTCAATTATTTTTGTTTCAAGTTTAAGGTTTCAAGTTAAAGATTTGCTTTTCTTTGCAACCATGATTTTAATTTCCAACAAAGCTAAACAATTCCTAGTTTTTACAATCAAACTTTTGATTGTTGTGGGTGCTTTTTATTTTATTTATATTCAATTGGCTCATAATGACAAACTGGATTGGGTCAAATTCACCGAGCTGCTTCGGCAAAAACAATCTGTAATTGGTATTCTCTTTCTACTTTCGCTCAGTGTTGCCAATCGCTTTTTGGAAATTTTGAAATGGCAAAATTTAGTCGCCACCATCCATGTGATAACAATTGGCGAAGCTGCTAAACAAGTCTTGAGTGCCTTAACGGCTGGGATTTTCACCCCCAACGGCATAGGCGAATATGCTGGGAAAGCGCTTTATTTCAAAAAAAGCAAAACCAAGAAAATCGTGTTTCTAAATCTAATTTGCAATGG
>CAIRNC010000089.1 GCA_903879875.1 uncultured Bacteroidota bacterium | reverse complement strand
AAAAGCATTAATTTTGTCCATTACTCCTATTTTTACTGTTTTGTACAATTATTTTTATTCAAGCTTCTAATCCTATAATCGTAAAGTGGATTACTGGTTCTGCTAGATTAATTGGAAAAGAAGTACAAAATGAGGTTTATATAAATGGTAAAAGGAATTCAGAAGTAAATTTATTTCATGTTAATTCTGACTTTTATAACAAACAAAAAAATGATTATCTTGTTCTATATCTTAGAGATTTAAATAAATATGACGGAATTCCTGTAATTATCATTGACGTAAAAGATAAGTTTGTAGGATTTCCTAATGCTAGCACAAGTGATTATAATTTGTTTTTTGGAAATTTAATACAGAGTGAGTCAGGTGCAAATGTAATAATTCCAATTAATGATGGATTAAAAGGATGGGGATATGAACCCAACCTTAAAATCAATGGAAAAAAGATATCGTTTGAACTTCAAGATTATAAAAAACAGAAAAAGTATAAAATAAAGATATTCATCAGCTAAGAACTGCAACTCACTATTTGGGTGGAATGTTGAATGTTTGTTGTGTGTATAAGTTAATAGTAAGATACAAAAAAACTAAATAATGAAATATTGTCTTTTCATAATTCTATTTATATTTTATCCAAATGCTTTTGGTCAAACAAAATTTAAGATCAAAGAAGTAGAAACTAAAAATTGGAAATCGATTTATTACATTGTTAATGAGAAAGGAGAAACAGTTAAAGAATTGGACACTGCAAAATATTCTATATCATTGAATGATGATAACTATAAATATTTTGCTGTTTTTATGATAAAAGGTGAAAGCGGTTGGTCAGCAATAGACATTCATGAAAAAATTTTATTTAAAGTATATAATACAAGTTTTGGAGAACCTTCTCCTGACGAAATCATTGACAATAAAGTAAGAATTATTGATGAAAATAATAAAATTGGGTTTGCAGATTATAAAGGTAATATCATCATAAAACCACAATTTGAAATTGCAACTTCTTTCTATAAGGGCAAAGCAATTATTGGTTTAAGTTGTGATAAAATCCCTTGGGAAGAACATGAGAATGAAAGTGATTGTCACCATTACTCTATTGTCTGCAAAAAACACGGATATGTTAACGAAAAAGGAGAAATATTAGAATTAGGAAACTTTACTTTTGAGGAAATACAAAATAAAATAAAGTGGAAAACTCCAAAGGAATAAATAATAATGCCAACAAATTAAAAATTTCACGGCTAATCTATCTTCTCATGCTCCAGAACAAATCCTTTCATCTATTATTAAAAAGCACATAAAACCCATTCCATAATGAAAAAAATAGTTGCAATTATCATCTTTGTTTTCTTATTCCAGATCGGGGGTCAATCCCAATGTTTTACAGTAGGCGCTGATTTGTCTTATACCAATTCGGTGCTGGCACATGGCGGTATTTATCGTGATGCTTCTTATAATGTCATCAATCCTTATTTGCTTTTTGCACAAAAAGGAGCCAATATGGTTCGAATGCGTTTGTGGCATACGCCCAGCAACATCATCAACAGTTGTGGAAATCCAATTACTGAAAATACTATAACGGATGTGATACAGGGTTTTCAACAAGCCAAATTACATGGCATGAAACTGAATTTAGCAATTCATTATGGCGATTATTTTAATGATCCGAGCACACAGAAAAGACCTCAAGCTTGGATGGGACTTTCACACGCGGTGCTTTTAGATTCTATCTACAATTATACTTTTTCTACACTCGAAAAACTCCGAACCAATGGTGTTACTCCAGATATAGTAGCCGTTGGCAATGAAACCACTTGGGGATTTATTGATGCTACTGCTACTACAAACGGTTGGACTTGGCCAGAAGATGCCGATAAATTTAATATCGCTTTCACTGCTATCGATAATTTTAATGGGGCACATTCGTTGTCTGTAAAAAAAGCATTGCATTTTACCGACAGCACCGCTGCTTGGTTGGCAGGTCTTTTTAATAGTAATAATGTTGTCAATTTTGATATGATAGGTTTGTCCTTTTATCCGGTTTGGTCCAATTTTACTTCGCTGCAACAATTTGGCAATTTGGTTACCCAACTCCACACGACCTACAACAAAGAAATTATGGTTTTTGAAACCGGTGTGCCCTGGACAACTGCAAGTGGCGATAATTACAACAACATTATAAACAGTTACGGCAATTTGAGCTATCCGATTACGCCCCTTGGACAGAAGAATTTTTTCTCTGACTTGTCGCTTATGGTGTATAACAGTGGTGGAACAGGCGTTTTGTATTGGGAACCCGGATTTATCAGTTCGACTTTATGCGATAAGTGGGGACAAGGTTCTTCTTATGAAAACTTGAGTTTCTTTAATTTTACTGCGTCAAACACCCCTTTACCCGTATTTGATGTTTTTAATTTTTGTGCCAATCTCGCTAACGAAAACCCTGAAATAGCTACTCCTGAAATAGTAATAAGCCCGAATCCTACTTCCAATACATTTAGTATTACAGACAGGAATACTGCGCCAAAATCGATTCGAATTACGGATTGTTTAGGACGTTCGGTTAAAAACTTTGACTCAAACCAAGATTTTTATGATATCAGCGACTTGCATTCGGGTGTATATTTCATTACTTTCTCTATTGAAAATAAAATAATCGTAAAACGAATTGTGAAAGAATAATTCCCAGATTGTATAATTATTGAAACCAATTTTATTTCTAAAGTTTTTGATTCTAATAAAAGTTTTTGTGGATAACAATCGAAGCATTATTAAATAACTTAACACTTCTTTATAACTTGTTTCTGTTAGTTATAGGTACATTTGACCTACCTTATAAAAAGGTAAAAACTTAAACAAATAGTGTTATGTTAAATTTTGAATTATACAATCCGACCAACCTTGTTTTTGGCAAAGGACAAATGCAAAAAATAGCCACATTAGTCCCAAAAGGGGCTAAAGTATTGCTCGCCTACGGAGGTGGAAGCATTTTTAAAAACGGTGTTCATGAGCAAGTTATAAAAAGTTTAGAGGGCTTTGAAGTTATTGAATTTGGAGGCATTGAACCCAACCCACATTTTGAAACTTTGATGAAAGCCGTGGCAATTATTCAAACCCAAAAAATAGATTTTATTCTTGCCGTTGGTGGCGGAAGTGTCATTGATGGTGTTAAATTTATGTCTGCAGCTGCTCATTTTGATGGCAATCCGATAGACATTCTACAAAAAAGAATATTGCTAGCTGATGTATCAAAAGTAGTTCCTTTTGGAACCGTTTTAACCTTACCTGCTACAGGAAGCGAAATGAATTCGGGTTCGGTAGTAACTATAGAAGCAACACAAGAAAAATTAGCTTTTGGTGGTAGTGCGATGTTTCCTAAATTTTCGATTTGTGACCCAACTGTCATTGCATCATTACCAAAAAGACAAATTCAAAATGGTATTGTTGATGCTTACACACACGTTTTAGAACAATATTTAACTTACCCTCACGATGGATTTTTGCAAGACCGATTGGCAGAATCTATTTTACAAACTTTAATAGAAATTGGTCCTAAAGTTGTTGAAAACCCAACGGATTATGCTTTGGCATCCAACTACATGTGGAGTTGCACCATGGCATTGAACGGATTAATTCAAAAAGGAGTTCCTTCGGATTGGGCTACACACATGATTGGACATGAATTAACGGCGTTATACGGCATCGATCACGCTCGAACTTTGGCTATAATTGCTCCTAACCTCTACACGGTTATGTTTGAAACTAAAAAAGGGAAATTGGCACAATATGGCAAACGTGTATTCCAATTAACAGGTTCTGATGAAGCTATTGCACAAGAAGCTATTGCAAAAACTGTTGCCTTTTTTCATACCATGGGAATGGATACAAAATTGTCAAATTACACCAATGATTACCTAAAAACGGCTGATTTTATAGAAAAACGTTTTATTGAAAGAGGATGGTTGGGATTAGGAGAAAAACAAAACATTACTCCTGAAAAAGTGAAGGCTATTGTTGAAATGAGTTATTGATTTTTTCGAAACGCTATCAATTAAGCTTTAAAATAAAAAACCGTCGCTATAGTATTTAGTGACGGTTTTTTAATGCTATTTTTTGGTAGGAACAATTAATAAAGGAATTGTAGAATTATATAGCACATCTTCTGTTGTGCTTCCTATTAAAATTTTTTCTAACCACTTTTGACTGTGAGTACCAATAACTATAAGGTCAGCTTTGATGTCTTTTGCTGTTTTTAGAATTGCTTCAGCATAATCACCTTCAACAACAATTATTTTTATTTTACTGTCGCCAAGATGTTCTTTTGTTTTTTCTAAAAAGAGTTCAGAACTGCTCTTCAACATATCGTTTACATTCACCATGTTTGGGTCAAATTCAGGATAACCTGTAAAACCCATAATCGGATCATATAATGCAGACGAATAAAAAACAGGATTAGACAACACGTGTAATAAAGTTACCTCAGCCTCCATTGCTTTGGCAATTGAAAAGCCTACATCCGCAATTTTTTTTGCAGTAGGACTGTAATCTAAGGCAATCAATACTTTTTTCATCGGTAGCCATTTTATTTTTTATTGTTCACCGTCAAATCTTTAAAGGCTTTTCCTAAACCTTCTAAATCGGCATCAGCTTCTCTTTTGAATGACTCCCAATCGGTTTGATTGTTTTCATAATTAGTGATTTTTGTTTTCAAAGCGGTATTTCTTTGTTCTAAATCATCAATACTTCTTAGGTAATTGGTACTGAATGTAGCACCCGATTTTTTTGAAGCCATTTTCAATTCTACGATACGTGCTTCATTAGAACTAATGGTAGCAAGAATCTCTGCTTTGTATGTTTGCCATTCCATATCATTGGCTTTTTTTACTGCATCGTCGGCATTTTCATTTTGCACGTCTTTCAATTCTGAATTGGCTTCATTTACGTTCTCCACGGCATCGTCGGTTTTATCTGTATTAGATTTACAGCTTGTAACTGTGGTTCCAGCCATTAACATTGTAACAGCAAGAAAAAGGAATGAATTTTTCATTTTTTTTAGGATTTAAGATTAAAGATCTTTGATTATTTTGTGTAATTCTTCTTTGGTTTTACCCAATTTAATTTGAAGTTTGCCAAGCATTTCTTCTTTTTTACCATCAATAAACATCAAATCGTTATCTGTTAATTTCGCAAATTTTTGTTTGAGTTTCCCTTTTTGTTCTTCCCAAGAGCCTTTAAGTTCTGTAGTGTTCATCTTTTTTATATTAGATTTGTGAATTCATTTTCACATTACAAAGATGCCTCTGAAACGTCTTAGAAACGTTACATAACAAAAGTTATAGTTTACAAAATTCCTACTTTTTACTGTCGATTATGGCTTTTTCCTCGTTCAAAATAAGCGAGGCTATTTCGGCATATTCTTTAGACAATGCACTAATTTCACGTTCCGTTTTTTCTTCTGCATTAATAACGGCATTATTTGCAGAATCATTCGACGAAACCAGTTCATTAATTTTTAAATGCAACGAACTAGAGAAACGATTGAAGGATTTTTGAATAATAAAAAGACTTAAAAAAGTGACTCCAAATATAATATCACCAATTAAAGTATGAATATCTGGCTGATTAAACAAGTTGTTGATCCACCAAAAAATCACCAAGCAAAAAGCCAAAATAAAAGTAATTGAATTTCCTAAAAGTGTTGTAGCCAAAGAAGTGAGCTTTTCAAAGATATGTTCGGTATAAATATAAAATCGGTTCATGGCATTCGTAAATTAAAATATTGAAGACACATTATTTAAAGTCGGAATCATACTTTTTTACAAGAATAGTCAAAGACTCATAATATTCTTTTAAAGCTTTACATCCTATTTCAGGATGTTCAACTATTGGAACGGTAACTGGCATTTCAGATAAATATTTCGATAATTCTGGATATTTTTCATTGATAATCAATATCTTTTTCAGAATAGCTGCATTGCATTTTTTTTCAGATTTCATGATTTTTAATTTGCTAAAGATTAAAAAGTATAAAAAAGCACCCCAAAATAGAGGGTGCTCTTTCAGAATTAAAATTAACCAAAATTTTAATTTATGGTGTTGTATTTCAAACGCTTGTTAGTCTCTTCCTTTGCCATGACCTTTTCCGCCATGTTCTTTTCCTCCATGTCCTTCATGCTTTTCTTCTCGCATCCCAACATTTCTTTGAGGTTCATCATGAGATTTGTAGCTTCTATTGTAGCGTTCTCTATGATTTTTAAAATACACATAAGGCTGTCTACCATGATAATCATTAAGGACCACTTTTTGACCGTGTTGCAAATCATAATTTCGATATCGCCTCGGTAAATAACGTGATCGGATCCATTGCCCGTTACTAATAAAAATAAATTGAGTTGCTCTGACATCATAATAGGATTCAACATCGGGCAGATAATAATATTCTGCATCAGAATTTCCAGAAGGTCCCCAAGATGGTGGCGTGCCAATATTTACATTTATGGAAACCTGTGCCCTTATGGTTGTTGTTGCTAAAAATAACAATCCTAAAGTGATTATTTTAAATATTTTCATTGTGAATTTTTTTTTGTTAATAATTAGAAATAGGCCAATGCTTCAGTTGTACTCAGGTATAAAACCTATAAATAAGCAATGCAATATTTACAACAACAGAATTAATAAAAGTACAATAATGATAATTGCTCCTACAGATAAATACACCCCATTATTCGAAGCTCTTAAGCTCGCTTTAATAGCTCTTACCTCTTTCCGAAGAGCTTTTTTGTCAGAAGAATTCAGCTCTGATTTGTCCATTGCGTTGATTTCGTCCAACCGATTCAGCATCACTTTTACGGCAACAGGTGCTTCGGCAGTAGTGTTTTCAATTGGTGTTGTGTTTTTCTCAGTAGCCAAAAGTGGAGTCGAAAATGTTAATAACGATACCATTAGTATCATAAAATAGCGGGATGAATTTTTCATAAGATTGTTTTTTTAAGTATTATTTAATACTGTAAAATTGAGGTTTTATGGGGTGTAATTTGTTACATTTCAATGTGAAAAAGTTACATGATTCACATGTTACTAATTTCTAAATTTTTCTATAAACCCTAACTTTTAATTAAACTTTAATAATAGAATATACCTGTCCGTTTCTAATACCAAATAAAAACTTGCCACAAATTTCAAAGATTTCACCCATTTTTTTACAGTTTTAATTCTAAAATCCGTGAGAATCTGTGAAATCGGTGGCTAAAATAAAGTTTCAGTACAAGTTAAGAATAGTTCTATAAAGGATTTATGTGAGAATTGAATTCAATGGTAACTTCCAACTACCCAATTGGTATGAATTACGGTAGTTATAAAACAAAAAAAGAAGCAAATTGTAGTATTTGCTTCTTTTTTTATGATAATTTATATTCTAAAAATCTTGCTTAATAAGCTAAAAGTGCTAATAATGCCGTTTCAAATCGGGCTTTTGGCAAATATTGATCTTCTAATGCTTTGGTAAACGGAATTGGACTGTCCAAACTAGCCACACGTTGCACGGGAGCATCTAAATATTCAAAACAATTTTCCATGATTAATGCCGAAATATCACTGGCTAAACCTCCAAAAAGGCTGTCTTCTTGAAACACAATCGCTTTACCTGTATTTTTAACTGATGCAAAAATGGCTTCGGTATCCAATGGTTGTAAAGTTCTTAAATCCAATACATCAGCACTAATTTCAGGATGTGCGGCTAAGGTAGCCAATGCCCAATGTACCGCCGCTCCAAATGAAATTATGGTTACAGCACTACCCTCTTTCAATAACGAAGCTTTTCCTAATGGCAACGTATAATAATCTTTCGGTACTTCTTGATAAACGCTACGGTACAATTGTTTGTGTTCAAAAAACAATACTGGATTTGGGTCATTTATAGATTCATTCAACAACCCTTTGGCATCAAACGGAAAGGCTGGATAAACCACTTTCAGCCCTGGTGTTTTGGTAAACCAAGCTTCATTGGTTTGAGAATGGAAAGGACCCGCTTGTGTGCCACCTCCACAAGGCATTCGAACGACAACGTCAGCATTTTCTAACCAACGGTAATGCGATTTTGCTAATAAATTCACAATAGGATTGAATCCTGTAGAAACAAAATCAGCAAATTGCATTTCAACAATAGCCTTATAGCCGTTAATCGACAATCCCATACCAGCTGAAACTACGGCGCTTTCGCAAATGGGGGTATTACGCACACGCTCTTTTCCAAATTGAGCTACAAAACCGTCGGTGATTTTAAATGCACCTCCATATTCTGCAATATCTTGTCCCATGATGACCGAGTTTGGATGACGTTGCATCGATTCACGTAATGAGTTAGAAATGGCATCTATAAAACGAATGTTTTCTTTTTCGGCTAAAGGGGTAATTCCTATATAATTAAAAGGTTTATAAACATCGTTTAATTCGGCTTCATAAGAAGCTTCTATTTCAGGCTCCAATTGCACTTGAGCCCAATGCTCGTCTATTTCTTTTTTTAATTCCGCTTTAAATGCGGTATCTAAATCGGGAGTTAAAACCCCAATTTGTGAAAGATAATTTTTATAATTTTCAACAGGATCTTTTGCTGCCCAAACATTCATTAATTCTTGAGGCACATACTTAGTTCCACTCGCCTCTTCGTGTCCACGCATTCGGAATGTTTTAAATTCCAACAAAACAGGACGTGGATTTTCTTTCATTGAGACTTTTAATTCGGATAGTAAATGATATACTTCCAAAATATTATTACCGTCAACCACATGACTTTCTATTCCATAACCTACTCCTTTGTCAGCCAAATTTTCACATCGATACTGCTCATTGGTGGGAGTTGACAAACCATAACCATTGTTTTCAATGATAAAAAGTACAGGTAATTCCCATACTGCAGCAATATTCAATGCCTCATGAAAATCGCCTTCAGAAGTAGCACCTTCACCAGTAAATACTGCCGTAACCTTACCATTATTTTTTAACTTATTTGCTAAAGCGATACCATCTGCTACCCCCAATTGAGGACCAAGATGGGATATCATTCCTATAATTTTATATTCTTGTGTTCCAAAATGAAAACTACGATCGCGACCTTTAGTAAATCCATTTGCTTTTCCTTGCCATTGCGAAAAAAGACGGTATAAAGGAATATCTCTTCCTGTAAAAACACCTAAGTTTCGGTGCATAGGCAAAACGTATTCGTCTTGATCTAAAACAGCCGTAACGCCAACTGCAATAGCCTCTTGACCAATTCCTGAAAACCATTTAGACACTTTTCCTTGACGAATAAGTATTAACATTTTTTCTTCTATCAATCGAGGTTTTAAAAGACGGTTGTATAAATGGAGTAATTTCTCGTCGGTAAGGCTTTTTCTATCGAAGTTCATTTTGTAGTCGTTTTTAATCGTCCCCAAAAGTATAAAAAAATAACAGAATTGACTTGAATTGTTATAATTTTGAATACATCTTTTTTCTGCTTTAAAGATTTACAGAAATTAAATCAGATAAAATTATTAAATTCGTAAATTGCGCACTCAAATTTGAATAAAAATTACCAATGGAACCACAAACTCCTTATATTCCTAAAAATAAAGTAAGAATTGTTACTGCTGCGTCCCTTTTTGACGGACACGATGCGGCTATCAACATTATGCGTAGAATTATCCAAGCCACTGGCGTTGAAGTCATTCATCTTGGTCACGACAGAAGTGTGGAAGAAGTAGTAAATACTGCTATTCAAGAAGATTCAAATGCTATTGCAATGACGTCTTATCAAGGCGGACATAACGAATATTTTAAATATATGCACGACTTGCTTGCTGCAAAAGGAGCAGGTCATATTAAAATTTTTGGTGGCGGTGGAGGAGTTATCCTTCCTACGGAAATAGCCGAATTACAAGCCTACGGAATTACAAGAATTTATTCTCCAGATGATGGTCGTGCTATGGGATTGCAAGGCATGATTAATGATTTGGTGCAACGTTCCGATTATCCTGTTGGTGATCAATTGACAGATGAATTAGAACATATCGAAGATAAAAATCCTACTGCAATTGCGCGATTAATTTCAGCGGCAGAGAATTTTCCGGAAATAGCCAAGCCAGCTTTTGACGCTATTCATAAGAAAAACGAAACCAATAAAATTCCGGTTTTAGGAATTACAGGAACGGGTGGTGCCGGAAAATCATCATTAGTAGATGAATTGGTACGTCGATTCTTAATCGATTTCCCAGAAAAAACCATCGGATTAATTTCTGTAGACCCATCCAAAAGAAAAACTGGCGGAGCACTTTTAGGCGATAGAATTCGTATGAATGCTATTAATAACTCTAGAGTCTATATGCGTTCGTTGGCGACTCGTCAATCGAATTTGGCTTTGTCTAAATATGTGAATGAAGCGATTGAAGTGTTGAAAGCAGCCAAATATGACATTATCATTTTGGAAACTTCAGGTATTGGTCAATCGGACACTGAAATTATGGATCACTCCGATGTTTCATTGTATGTTATGACACCTGAATTTGGTGCGGCCACCCAATTGGAAAAAATCGACATGTTGGATTTTGCCGATTTAGTAGCCTTAAATAAATTTGACAAACGTGGGGCGCTAGATGCCATTCGTGATGTCAAAAAACAATACCAACGCAATCACAATCTTTGGGATGAAAATGTAGATTCGATGCCGATTTTCGGAACGATTGCTTCACAGTTCAACGACCCAGGAATGAACACGCTCTACAAATCCATTATGGATAAAATTGTAGAAAAAACTGGAGCAGATTTAAAATCGACGTTTCAAATCACTCGTGAAATGAGTGAGAAAATATTTGTTATTCCACCTCATCGAACAAGATATTTATCGGAGATTGCAGAGAACAATAGAAAATACGACGAAACGGCACTGACACAAGTAGAAGTGGCTCAAAAATTATACGGAATTTATAAAACAATAGAGACTGTTTTTGGAAGCAAACCATCGTTGACAAAAGCGGGAATTGAAGAAACTATTTTACAATCGAAAGACGAAAGTAGAAATGAGTTTTTGAATCTTTTAGTAAAAGAATTCGACCGAGTAAAAATGAATTTGGATCCCTACAATTGGGAAGTAATTCTTACTTGGGACGAAAAAGTAAACAAATACAAAAATCCGTTTTACAGTTTTAAAGTCCGTGATAAGGAAATTAAAATAGCAACGCATACCGAGAGTTTATCGCATTCTCAAATTCCGAAAATATCGTTACCAAAATACCAAGCTTGGGGCGATATTCTAAAATGGAATTTACAAGAGAATGTGCCTGGAGAATTCCCATTTGCATCTGGATTGTATCCTTTCAAGCGTGAAGGAGAAGATCCAAGCCGAATGTTTGCTGGTGAAGGCGGACCAGAACGTACTAATAAACGTTTCCATTATGTTTCTGCTGGATTGCCTGCAAAACGTCTTTCAACAGCTTTTGACTCTGTAACTTTATACGGAAATGACCCACACGTTCGACCTGATATTTATGGTAAAATTGGAAATGCAGGAGTTTCTATTTGTTGTTTAGACGATGCTAAAAAATTATATTCAGGTTTTGATTTAAGTCATCCTTTAACTTCGGTTTCGATGACGATTAATGGTCCAGCACCTATGCTGCTTGGGTTTTTCATGAATGCTGCCATCGATCAAAACTGCGAAAAATACATCGTTGAACACAATCTTCAAGTAGAAGTTGAAGAAAAAATAAACGAAATATATAAGAAAAAAGGAACCATCCGACCAAAATACCAAGGCGATTTACCGGAAGGGAATAATGGTTTAGGATTGATGCTTTTGGGTGTGACCGGAGATCAAGTGTTGCCTTCGGATGTGTATAATGACATTAAAATTAAAACGTTAGCACAAGTTCGTGGAACAGTTCAAGCGGATATTTTAAAAGAAGATCAAGCGCAAAACACTTGCATTTTCTCAACTGAATTTGCCTTACGTTTAATGGGTGACGTTCAAGAATATTTCATCAAAGAAAATGTTCGTAATTTCTATTCGGTTTCCATTTCGGGTTATCATATTGCCGAAGCAGGAGCAAATCCGATTACACAATTGGCTTTTACCTTGGCTAATGGTTTCACTTACGTGGAATACTATTTAAGTCGAGGTATGAACATTAATGATTTTGGACCTAACTTATCGTTCTTTTTCTCCAACGGAATTGATCCAGAATATGCGGTGATTGGTCGTGTGGCACGTAAGATTTGGGCGAAAGCTTTAAAAAATAAATACGGTGCCAACGAAAGAGCACAAATGTTGAAATATCATATTCAAACTTCAGGTCGTTCATTACACGCACAAGAAATTGATTTCAATGATATTCGTACGACTTTACAAGCGTTGTATGCTATTTATGATAACTGTAATTCGTTACACACAAACGCGTATGACGAAGCCATCACTACACCAACGGAAGAATCAGTTCGTAGAGCGATGGCAATCCAGTTGATTATCAATAAAGAATTAGGTTTAGCGAAAAATGAAAATCCAATTCAAGGTTCGTTTATTATTGAAGAATTAACCGATTTAGTAGAAGCGGCTGTATTACAAGAATTTGACCGAATCACAGAGCGTGGCGGTGTACTTGGAGCTATGGAAACCATGTATCAACGTTCTAAAATTCAAGAAGAATCGTTGTATTATGAAACTTTGAAACACACAGGAGAATTTCCAATTATTGGTGTAAATACCTTCTTAAGTTCTAAAGGTTCTCCAACCGTAATTCCTGCCGAAGTAATTCGTGCCACCGAAGAAGAAAAACAATATCAAATTGATATGTTGACCAATTTGCAAAAAACCAGCGCCGAAAAAGTAGCCGAACACATTACCATATTACAAGATGCAGCGATTAGTAACCAAAACATTTTTGAAAAATTAATGGAGGCTACCAAGGTTTGTTCGTTAGGACAAATTACGAATGCGTTATTCGAGGTTGGTGGCCAGTATCGACGAAATATGTAATATTTAATAAAAATAATTTTGTAGAGACAAGGCAGTGCCTTGTCTCTTTTTTTATAAATAAATTTTAATTTGTGAAAATTTATTTATTATTTCGCATAACGATATAACATTCAACGCCATGCAAAATAAATTTCAAAACAAATACCGTATTCCTTCCACGCGTCTACAAACATGGGATTACGGAACCAACGGTGCCTATTTCATCACCATCTGCACCCAAAATCGAGAACATTTTTTCGGAACCATCCAAAATGACAATATGCAATTATCCGAAATAGGAAAATTGGCAGAACAATATTGGATGGAAATTCCGAATCATTTTTCGTTTATTGAATTGGGGAATTTTGTGGTGATGCCCAATCATGTTCATGGGATATTGATTATTAATAAAATTGACGTCCCAACATTATCGATAACCAAATCTGTAGAGACAAGGCATTGCCTTGTCTCTACAACCGAAACAAATACCACATTAGGACAAACCCGATTTCAAAATCAAGGTAAAAATACCATTTCATCCATTGTTGGATCCTATAAATCCATTGTGACCAAAATGGCACGACATATAAATACCAATTTCGGATGGCAATCCCGATTCCATGACCACATTATACGCAATTCAAAATCGTTTGATACCATTCAAAATTATATCTTTGAAAATCCAATGAATTGGAATAAAGATAAATTTCGCTAACAATGAACCTACAAATCAAAAACTTTCCAACTACAAAATTCTTAGGCAAGAAACTTTCCTTTACCTATTCTGATTACCGTGCATTTGAATTGTGGAGCAGTTTTATGCCTCGACGCAAAGAAGTTCCAAATGCTATTGGAACGGATTTATTTAATATTCAGGTGAATCCCATTGGGTTTTCATTTGGGATGAACGAACTTTTTGTAAAATGGGCAGCTGTTCCTGTTTCTAATTTTGGTTTTGTTCCAGAAGGAATGGAAACGTTAGAAATTCAAAAAGGCTTATATGCTGTTTTTCAATACAAAGGCGACCAAAGCAATGCAGCTGCTTTTTTTAATGCTATTTATACCGAATGGTTGCCCGCTTCCAACTATGAATTAGATAATAGACCCCAATTTGAAATCCTCGGCGCGAAATATAAAACCAACGACCCGAACTCCGAAGAGGAAATTTGGATTCCGGTGAAGCAACAATCCTGATTGTATTTCTATCCCAGTTTAATTTAAGGCTATCCCAAAACTATTTTGGATTGTTCCAATAGTATTTTGGCACATCCCTTTTTTGTTTTGGATTGCTTTCAATTAATTTTGGGTTGCCTCAATATTAATTTGGGTAAATCCAAACTTACTTTAGGATAACCCACATTTATTTTGGGTTGTTCCAAATTCATTTTGGGACTGCCCCTAACAAATTAGGGCAATCCCTTTTTTAAATGGAGACGTATAATTACCTATACTTTTTAAGATTTTTTTAATATAATCCACTACAATAGATTGTTTTAGCTAGCGTTATAGAAAATAAAGAGCGTGTATAACTATAAAATTTAGAATATGCCCAATTATTATTTACCTAGTTCCGACCCGAAATTGGCAGTATGGGCAACCAACTATAAAAGCCAAATTAGTGTGCATGCAACAACCTTGCATTTGACACCCGAAGAAGTTGTTGCTGATCAAGAATATTGCGATGCCATAACCGACGTCATTCAAAAAGTGGTAAGTTTAAAAGCGCAACTTAAAGCAGCTGTTAAAGATAGAAATCATGTTTTGGATACCAAAGGCAGAAAATTAAGAGCTCGAATAAGCCGATATAAAACCGAAGAAAATTACACCGAAGCAATTGGCAGTAGTCTTGGCATCGTTACACCCAAAAGAAGTAAAAATCCAGAAAATTATTACGCAGAGATTAGCACTCGAATTTCTGGAGGTCAGGTACAAATATGCTTTATAAAGAAATTAGCAGACGGCCTTAATCTCTACTACCGTAAAAAAAATAGTGATGAATGGCAATTGGTTTCGAGGATTACCAAAAGTCCTTTTATACACGAAGTTGAATTGGAGACTATCGGACAGCCCGAAAAATTGGAATACCTAGCCTATGGTGTTATTGATGATGTTGAAATTGGAAAACCTAGCACAATCGTTCAAATTGTCTTTGGGGGATGATGTGCAGTTATTATTTCAGCCTATTTTTAAAAAAAACCTGATAATTCACCTCAAATGTATCGAGAAACTGTTGGTTTTGCTAAAGGGATACTTTAAATATGAAATTATAAAGCGTTTATTCATTATTCCATTTATAAGCTTTAGCCCATTCATAGAATTTTTCTATTTTTTTCGTATTTCTCTTCAACCATCTGGCTACATCATCGTTTTCATGCTCGATGGAAGCATAAATGATATATGAAAAAGCCTCTAAATTATTATTTTTCTTCATATCAATAAAATAGTGCACATAATAATCCCAATAAAACCCATTATTATCTTGCTTTGTTTGTTCTAAAGATGTACAAATTTTATCGAATTTTCGAATAAAATTTTCTACTTCCGATTTACTTTTGTTTTTACTATCTGTATCATATAAAGTTTCTTTCTTAAGTGATAATTCAGCTATTACAAATTTGTTGTCGTTGGATTCATCTGTATTGGATGGCGGATTTTGAGTAGTAATTTCTTTTCCTGTTTGCTTTGTTTCAGCGCTCATTAATTTTTTTAAACTTCCAAGATTTTCAAGTGCTCTATCCGTTTGCGGTTCAATAATTAAAAATCTACAATAAGCTAAAATGGCTGGAATTTTCCTATTCTTTAATTTTTCTATTCTTGCAATTCCGTTGTGTGAATTGGCATGATCAGGATTGATTGCAATTGATTGTTGAAAACTCAATAAAGCATCATCATACTTTTCGACATCTGAATAAACAACTCCTTTATTGAAATAAAGTTGATAAAAATCAGGAAACGCTTTTATGCCTTCTTCGTATGCTTTTATCGATCTTTCCGTATTTCTTAATGCGTCAAATGCAGTTCCATAAGTAATATAAACTGATTTTAATCCTAAGTCTTTTGGATGTTTTTCAATAGCTTTTTTACAAGTATAAATAGCCTCATCATAATTTTTAGACATCAATAACGTATATGCCTTTTCTGAAAGTGCTAATAAATTATCTTTATCGACCTCTAAAGCTGCATTATATTTCCGAATGGCCTTATCATAATTACCTCTGTCATGATAGGGAATACCTTCTTCAACAATCTTTTCTGCCGCCTCTTTATTCTGACTGAAACTGGTTTTATTTATAAATATTAGTGCTAGGAATAAAAATATTTTT